>JAFSYD010000255.1 GCA_017443685.1 Lachnospiraceae bacterium
ACAGATGCGTTATACTTTTTTGGTAATATTTCACAAATCTTTTGGAGGCTACTATGCAGATCGGTTTCGACAATGACAAATACGTTAAAATGCAGTCTGAGCATATCTTAGAACGGATCAAAACGTTCGGCGACAAGCTCTATCTTGAATTCGGCGGCAAGCTGTTCGACGATTATCACGCGTCCCGTGTCCTGCCCGGCTTTATGCCGGACTCGAAAATACGGATGCTCCTTGAGTTAAAGGATAAGGTGGAGGTCGTCATCGTCATTTCCGCGAACGCGATCGCTTCCAACAAGATCCGCGGCGATCTGGGGATCACATACGACCAGGACGTCCTTCGTCTCGTTGATGTATTTCAGAAGCTCGGTCTCTTCGTCGGTTCGGTAACGATCACGCAGTATACGGGTGAGCCTGCCGCCGACAAATTCCGTGAAAAATTAAACGGTCTCGGCATCAAGTCCTATATCCTTCGCAGGATCGAGGATTATCCGAACAACGTGGATATGATCGTAAGCGATGACGGATACGGCAATAACGATTACATCGAAACCTCACGCCCACTTGTGGTCGTGACGGCACCGGGCCCCGGCAGCGGGAAAATGGCGACCTGCCTCTCCCAGCTCTATCAGGAGAACAAACGCGGCATCCGCGCGGGCTACGCCAAATTCGAGACCTTCCCGATCTGGAACCTGCCGTTAAAGCATCCGGTCAACCTCGCTTATGAAGCAGCGACAGCCGATCTTAACGATGTCAATATGATCGATCCCTTCCACTTGGAGGCATACGGCAAGACAACGGTCAATTATAATCGAGATATCGAGATCTTCCCTGTCTTACAGACGATGTTCGAACATATTTACGGGGAATGCCCGTACAAATCCCCGACCGATATGGGCGTCAATATGGCGGGTAACTGCATCTGTGATGACAACGCCGTCAAAAAGGCTGCCTGCCAGGAGATCATCCGCCGCTATTACACGGAGCTTGTCAATATCAAAAAGGGCTTCGGTTCGAAGGATGCCTTAAAAAAGATCGAATCCGTGATGAAGCAGGCCGGCGTTACGGCAAATGACCGCCCAGTAGTCTCCCGCGCCCTTGTTCGCGAGGAAGCGACCGGACATCCGGCGTGCGCGATCGCGATCGATGACGATACGATACTGACCGGCAAGACGACAGAGCTTCTAGCCTCGTCTTCCGCCGTCCTCCTTAAAGCGCTGATCGCTCTTGCGGGACTGCCCGCCAAGCAGCATGTCATCGCGCCGCAGGCCTTAGAGCCGATCACAAAATTAAAGCACGACTATCTCGGGAGCTCCGATACCAGGCTCCACTGCGACGAGGTGCTGATCGCACTTTCGATCTCAAGCACGTTGAATCCCGCGGCAAAGCTTGCCTTAGACCAGCTTGACCGCCTGAAAGGAGCAGAGCTGCATTCCACGGTGATCCTTCCGAACAGTGATATGGACATATTACGGCGCTTACAGATCAACGTGACCTGCGAGCCCAAATACGAATTTAACGTGAACTATCACAGCGCATAAAATAAGCGGCTGCCCCACCGGCAGCCGCTTATTCCGTATAA
>JAFSYD010000256.1 GCA_017443685.1 Lachnospiraceae bacterium
CAGGTACCGGTGCATGATGTTGCGACGGAGCTGTAGAAAAACCTGAAATAGTGCTTGAAGCCGAAAATATGTTCGTGCTATAGTGTTTACATGGACAGAAAGTATATAGCGATAGACTTAAAATCATATTATGCGTCGGTGGAATGCGTATTCCGTGGGCTGGATCCCCTTTCGGCGAATCTGCTTGTAGCTGACGAGACACGCACGGACGGCACGATCGTCCTCGCTGTTTCGCCCGCCTTAAAGGCAATAGGCGTTCCCGGGAGGCCGCGTCTTTTTGAGGCAAAGCGTATCATATCTCAATACGAGAAGCGGACGGGGAATGCGATCGATTATGTCATCGCCGTCCCGCGGATGGCAGAGTACATCCGAATATCTGCGCAGATATATGGTATCTATTTGAAATACGTGTCGCACGAGGATCTCCACGTGTATTCCATTGACGAGTGCTTCATCGACGCCGCGCCGTACCTGCACTTCTACGAGGGGCAGGAGCAGTCTCCGGCGCACGTCCTTGCCATGACGATGATACGGGATGTCCTGCGAAGCACCGGGATCACGGCTACGGTCGGCATCGGGACGAACCTCTACCTTGCGAAAATCGCCATGGATATCGTTGCAAAAAAGGCGGTACCGGATGAAAACGGCGTGCGGATCGCAGAGCTTGACGAAGCGTCATATCGCCGGATCCTCTGGGACCACCAGCCGATCACGGACTTCTGGCAGGTGTCCCGCGGGACGCAGAGGCGGCTTGCGGCCTACTCGATGTTCACCATGGGAGACATCGCGGTAAGATCGCTTGTTGATGAGGAGACCCTGTACAAGATTTTCGGGGTGAATGCGGAGATCGTCATCGACCACGCATGGGGCATCGAGAAGTGCTCCATGCAAGATATAAAGGCATTCAAGCCGCAGGCCAATTCCGTCTCCGAGGGGCAGGTACTTCCGAGGGCGTATGCATACGGCGAGGCGCTCGTCGTTTTTAAAGAAATGGTCGAGGCGCTTGCCTATGCCATGATGAAGCGGGCGGTCGTATCCGACCATTTTACCTACTGGATTTCGTTCGACAGGAAGACGCTGGAAAGCGGGCAGTACACCGGCGGCGTCCATGTGGACTTTTACGGGCGGCTCGTGCCTGACCACGTGACGGCAACGGTACGACTGCGGGATCGTACGGCAAACGCCGAAACGATAACGCGGGCGATGGCCGCATCATTCGAAAAGCGGGTCGAGCGCATTATGTATGTCCGGAAGATCGGCGTATCCGCGAACAATATCCAAAAGGACGACCACATTGTCCAGCTTGACCTTTTTACGGACTACGAAAAGCAGGAAAAGGAGGATAAGATGCAGCGGGCGGCATTCGAGATCCGCCAGCGGTTCGGAGCCGGCGCCGTCCTGAAGGGCACAAGCTTCCTAGACGGAGCAAGGGCGAGGGAGAGGAACAGGGAGATCGGAGGGCACAGGGCATGATGTCATCGGAAAAAAGATATGCGAATATCATTGACAAAGAGCGTCCGATGCATGAGGGCGACGCCTTCTCGCGAAAGCACCCGCCGATGCCGCTCGATAAGAGGGCGAAGATATTCCAGCCGTTCGACGCTCTTCGTGGCTTTTCCGCCGAGGTGGACATCGCGCAAGGGAACCTTCTTCTTGTGGAGAGGAAGGATCTGGATGCCGGCGAGCTGGACAGGATCAACGCGGTGCTCCTTGAAATGAACGGCAGATACGCGGCAGGAGAGGGGATTTGGGTGTCTGTGACGCACTTTTACCCGAGGAAGATGCGGGAGGACGCCGTCCTGCTCGGAACATACGAAACAGTGGAGGGCAGACTTTCAAAGATGGACGCGAAGGAGAAGTTCCTTATCGCCGACGATAAAAGGATAGACTTCGAGGACATATCTGTCCTCTCCATAATGTAGATAAGTAATCTCAATATTCCGTGAGATCGCAAAAGAGGGTGGATTGCCGCCCTCTTTTTTTTATGATAATAGGAAATCAGACCATTATTTCAAGGAAGTTCAATTATGTCAAATGCAGCAAAAGTAAGTGAGTTTCTGAACAAAGCAAAGGTTTTCTATTTTCTGACCACAGACGGGAACCAGCCCAAAGGCCGTCCTTTCAGCTTCAGCATGCTTGAGGGGGATAAGCTCTATTTCGGGTGCGGCACCTTTAAGAATGTGTTCAGCCAGATTTCCGCCAATCCGCAGGTCGAGGTACTGGCAGTTGCCGGCAGTGAGTTTATGCGCTATGACGGGACGGTAAAGATCGTTAAGGATGATGCGCTGCTCGCGAAGGTTCGCGAGGTGATGCCGCAGATCATGGATATGTATGATAAGAATGGCTGGGAGATGGCGCTGTTTTACCTTGAGAACGGTCACGCGGAGATCCGCGGAATGCTGGATCAAAAGGAAGAGTTTGACGTATAACCGCGATAAATGCACTATCCGATACGTGTGACGGTTTTTGTGTTAAGATTCCCGGGCGAATGCCCCTTAAGACAGGATGATGAAGGGTGAAAAGAAGTATCGTTATAACAATAAATCTTTTGATAATGGGGTTCATTCTGTTCTTTATCATCAGGTACGCGAACACCAAAGCGGAAGAGAGCAATAAAAACGCGATCACCGCCTATGAAAAGATGACCATGACC
>JAFSYD010000022.1 GCA_017443685.1 Lachnospiraceae bacterium
ACCCAGCGCACCAGATCCACCGGGCACTGGTCTCCCGCTGCCGAGCACAGCGGAAGAAGGAACAGATCCTCCCCGAAATACTTTCTGAGGCGCATCTTTACTTCTCCCCAATAATCCGGTGAGACGATAAGACGGTGCTGAACGCATTGCGCCGGGCAGGCGATATTGGCCACGATGCCTCGGAGCCTGCCGTTTTCACCGTAAGCAAACAGGAGCTCGATGCCGCTGTCATTGCCGCCCTCCAGTTCCTGAAACACGGCAAGATTGGTCTCTCCCCACATCTGCGCGCTGCCGTCGCTGTAAACAGCGCGGCGGCACATGCCCAATGCCGCACGGCCGAAGGCGTTGGCAAAGGTTCCCGGCGAGCGGTTCTCCCAGGCCTCAAGCGCGACTTTGGCGATGCGGTCCGCGAGGAAAGGGAGCGTATCCTTTACGGGAAATATGTCCTTGTTTCCGGTGATCTTCTGCGCTTCCACGTAATTTTTCCCGGGCGGCAGGAAGGATTCGATCTGGGCACGGAGCGTTATGCTGTTCATCCGGCTCTTTTCCTTATAGCGCGCAGCGCGGCCTTTTTTCGGCCAGTAGACAGGGCCGGTATGTGTATGGATAGCTGCGATCATGACACTGCGGGGATCAAGCCCCTTGTCATTGCCCATAAGACGATTTCTTACCGCTTCCACAAGTCCCCATGCGATATCCAAAAGATCGCAGCTTACGATTACGGCCTGTACATCGCCTTCCTGAAGCGCCATGGCGGTGGCCGTCAGCGGCTTTTCAATATATTCGGAGATCCGCTCCGAGAACTGACCCATCAGGGAGATTTTCGGGCCCGGCGTGATATCCGTCTCCGCCCAGCCGACATACATTGTACTCATCTTCTTTTTCTCCTCGTATTACTACAAAATCATTTGCGATGTTTTTTTACTGTTTTCCAGATGCCCGTTACCTCGAATGCGGCGATCAAAACTCCAAAGATGATTATGATCCAGTTTTTGTCAGAGATGCCTATATACAAAAGCACTCCGACCAGTCCCCCGAAAACGACGAAAAGGATGATCGCGGCCAGGATCCTTAAAAAAAGGGGCACTTTCTTTTCTCCCACAGCTTCCAAGGAGCCGTCCACGATCAAGTCAAAGAGTATTTCCAAAATGATTTCCATCGATCATCCTCACTGTCGAAAGTTACCTATAAGCGGTGTACAAACCAAAGGAATTTCTGCCGGTATTATAGATTAAAAAGTGCAGGAAATCAATTCCCGGTATCGGCTGATCCGTCATTTGCGATGTTTTGTTCCGCTTGACGAAATCCGTAAAAATGGTAGTATTAAGGCAGAAAAAGCTGAGCCGGCGTTTTTATCCTCCGGCAGCAAAGGAGCGCGGTTATGAAGTATATTGATCTGTCATCCTATATGAAAAACGACAATCCTCAGGATCCGCCGCATCAGCGGCCTGTTATCACGTACACCGACCACAAAGGCGGCGTACCTGGCATGCTACGCACCTTCCCCGGAATGACGGAAGACGATCTTCCCGACGGAGAGGCCTGATCCTACGAACGCGTGACCTTAAGCACGCATTCCGGCACGCATATGGACTCGCCCTGGCACTACCATCACACCATGGACGGGGGCAAGCCGTCTCTTACCATAGACCAGCTGCCGCTTGAGTGGTGCATCGCTGACGGCGTTAAACTTGATTTTTCCGAT
>JAFSYD010000257.1 GCA_017443685.1 Lachnospiraceae bacterium
ATCGCGGCACCGGGCACTTTGCTTCTCGGCGAAGTCGTTATGGAGCCCGACAAGGTCGTTCCGTATTTCGGCACGGTTGAAAAGCCGGAATGCCATATGCTTTACAACGTTACCACGATGGCTTCCACCTGGCATACGGTGGCGACGAAGGACGTCCGCCTGTTAAAGCATCAGCTCGGCATCACCTTCGCTCTGCCGCGGGAGTACACCTTCCTTAATTATCTGCGCTGCCACGACGATATCGGCTGGGGCCTTGATTACAATTTCCTGAAGCAGTTCGGTATTGACGAGGTTGCTCATAAGAAGTTCTTAAACGATACGTTGACCGGCAGGATCTACGAATGCGACGGACGCGGCGAGCTGTACAACGACGACCCGCGGCTCGGGGATGCTCGGCTTTGCGGAACGACGGCTTCCCTCTGCGGTATCGAGGCGGCCGAATATGAGGAAGATCACGATAAGTGGGAGCGCTGCCTGCGGCTCGATATAATGCTGCACGCGTACCTGCTGACGCTTTCCGGTATTCCGGTCATCTACAGCGGTGACGAGATCGGCCAGCTCAACGATTATTCCTACCACAATGACCCGTTAAAATGGGACGACAGCCGCTATCTGCACCGCGGCAATCTGAACTGGGACGACGTAGCCCAGCGTCATAAGAAGGGCACGCGTCCGGGCACGATCTTTGAAGCGCTCCGCAAATTAGAGCAGGTGCGTGCGTTAAACGACGCCTTCGACAACAACGCCGATACCTGGATCGTTGAGGCTTACAATGACCATATCTTAGGGATCGGCCGCTACTATAACGGACAGAAGCTCATTGCTCTGTTCAATTTCAACAACTTTGACGAAACCGCCTGGGTCAATGAAGTAGAAGACTATGTGGACGTGATGACCGGTGAAAAATGCAAGGCACAGGCCGTCGGTCTGCCGGCATTCGGCTTCAAATGGCTTATGACCAGCTTCAAATAGGCATTGCGCCCAAGGCGCCCTGATAGCAGATTATGAGAAAACAAATTTTAAGTGCTTTTTTCCTGGCGGGAGCAATCATGCTTTCCGCCATTCATATGTGCGGCTGCGGGCCAAAACAAAATGACACCGCCATAGAGGACTCTGCCGTTACCGCCACGGAAGATGCGGACAGAAACGGAGTACCTGCTTCTGATGCGGCAATCCATACGGATACGGCAACTGCGGATGATACGGATGCGGATACCGCGGACCTTGCAACGGATATTCCGGGAGATGCCGGAGAGGAACCGGTAACCGATTATTCCGTTGCGGATAACTGGATGCTTCTGGATGAATCCCCCAACGAACCTGTCGATCTCTTTTACATCTATCCCACCGTTTACAGTGATCCGTTCGGGGATGATTTTGCCGATGTTGAAGACAGTACGGTTCGGATGCTTGCCCAGTTTGTCTACACGAAGACCGGCTCGGCGATCGGTGAACATACCAACGCGTTCGCCCCCTATTACCGCCAGGTGAACCTGAAAACTGCTGCCGAAATGAAAGGCGGCGAATATGAATCATTTATGGACGGTATCCCTCTGGCTGATATCTATGCGGCGCTCGATACATATTTTACCGAGTACAATGACGATCGTCCCTTCATCCTTGCCGGCCATTCGCAGGGCTCATGCCTGCTCAAGTACGTTTTGGGCGACTATATGCAAAAGCACCCTGCCTATCTTAAACGGATGGTAGCAGCGTATGCCGTTGGTTTTTCCATTACCGAAGACTGGCTCGCCGCACATCCCAATCTGAAATTCGCCGAACGGGCCGATGATACCGGCGTGATCATCTCCTGGAATACGGAAGGAACGGGTAACGGGGACGCCGGCGAGACGCTGATCGTAGAAAAAAACGCGATCTCCATCAATCCGATCAGCTGGACGCGTGACGAAACAAAAGCACCGGCTTCGGATAACCTCGGCAGCCGCGATATCGACTTAGAGGCTGCCGCCGTCAAATATTTCAGCGGCAACCTGACTTCCATTGATGATATCAATGCGCTTTGGGTGACTACGAAGCCCGGCGTTGCCGACGCGCAGGTGAACCTGGCACGCGGCACTGTTATCTGTACAACCTCCGAGGATTATAACAGCGAAGAGGACGTATTCGGTCCGGAAAGCTTTCATAGTCATGACTATGATTTCTATTATTATAATATCATGGAAAACGCAAAAACACGGATCGACGCGTATTTAAGAGAACACAAAGATTAGCGGAAAACGTCTTTAAGAAAAAGCCCCCGCACCATAACGCGGAGGGCTTTTCTTAAAACTATATGTCCGGCTGATAGCTTTCCTGCCGCAGGAAGAAATCATCTAACTTCTGTAAAAGCTCGCCGCGGTCGATCGTTTTCAGCAGATAATTCTCGGGGTGCCACTCCATTACGCTCATCACGCTGTCACGGTCTCCCCTGGACGTAAGGAAAAATACCGGTATATCAGCAGTGTCTGGATCGGAACGCAGCATTTCAAGCACCCTGGGGCCGGAAACCACCGGCATCTCATAATCCAAAAGGATCAGATCCGCCGCATTCAGGCCAAGCCATTGCAGCGCCTGCGCACCGGAATTTGCCATCCCTACCTTGTATCTGCCTCGCAGCCATTCGCGGATCACGCCGATGTACGTCGGGTCATCATCAATGACCAGAATCGTATGCTTCCGCAAAGAAGCCTCATCGACCTTCGCGTGCTTTGTCAGCGCCGGCAAAAACTTATTCATATCAAGCGGCCGGATGAACGTTTCCCAGATCAGACCGCCGGGCAGTGTCCGGCGGATCATCTCGGCGTCGGATTTCTCTCCGACGAAGGCGATCTGCTTATCGGTCTCGGTCAGCTTATCCTCCAGATAGTGCAGGATCTCGGTCGGAATGACCTCCGAATGATCAATATAGTATATGACAGTGGCAAGCTGATCCCACTCGTCTTCAATATATGTAATATCCGCTTTTACAAGGGAGATATCGAAGTTACTCTCCGTCAGCTTTTTTACCAGAACCTGGACCAAAAAGGTCTCCTTGCTGGCGATCAGCATTACTCTTCCGATTGCCATCGCTTATACCTCCGCTAACAAATGTCTGATCTCTTCCCAGTTTAATTCCTTCAATGCTTTGCCGATCATCGCAAACCTTTTGGCATCCTGCTCGGGAAGCCGGTATTCGTGTATCGCATCCAGGACCATCTCTACCGAGTCGTAATCCATCATCTCCGCTACTTCCCCGATCGCCGTATAGGC
>JAFSYD010000023.1 GCA_017443685.1 Lachnospiraceae bacterium
TAAAGAGCGTGGACTTAGAGACGCTGCTTCTGCTGACCGCCCTCTTCATCGTGATCGGCGGCGTGACGGAGGTCGGCATCATTGATGAATTTGCCTCGCTCATCGTCTCCGTCGGCGGCAATAACATCTTCCTGCTTTATACGATCATCGTCTGGGGCTCCGTTGCGATCTCCGCCTTCGTGGATAACATCCCTTACGTGGCCACGATGCTCCCCGTGCTTTCCGGTGTCACGACACAGCTCGGGATCGAGCCCTATCTGCTCTATTTCGGTCTCCTCTGCGGCGCCACCCTCGGCGGCAACTTAACGCCGATCGGCGCCTCCGCCAACATCACCGCGATGGGGATGCTGCGCAAGGAAGGCCATGACGCGGGCTTTAAGGATTTCTTCCGCATCGGCATTCCCTTCACGCTCGCCGCCGTCATGGCGGGCTATCTTTTCCTCTGGTTTGTGTGGAGATAATCAGATCCTTTGGCACTGCCGGCACACGCTATGGATGCAGCCGCCGAAACAGCCGCAGGGCATTCTCCGCCGTCTGATGCATCACATCGTCTTCCCCTGCGCCTTTGATTTCGGCGATGGCCTTCACCACCCGTACGAGATATGCACTCTCGTTTCTCTTTCCGCGGTACGGCGCCGGGGCAAGATAGGGCGCATCGGTCTCAAGAAGCAGCCGGTCCAGCGGCGCATAAGCGATCACTTCCTTTAGTTTTTTGCCGTTTTGAAAGGTGGAGACCCCGCCGATGCCAAGATAACACCCGGCATTCAGAAATTCCCGCGCCATCTCTTTGGAATAGCCGAAGCAGTGCATATCGCAACCATTTTCTCCCGCACCGGTTTCTTTGATGACGGCAAGGGTATCCTCCGCCGCGTCACGGGAATGTACGACAACGGGCAGTTGCAGTTCCTTCGCCATCGCGATCTGTCTGCGGAACAGATCCTTCTGTATCCTGCGGGGCGGCCAGTTCACGGGGTCTTTGCCGTGATCCCATTGTGCCGCTCTTTCCTTCACTTCCGCTGCCGCGTCCGGTGCCGGCGAATCGTAATGATAATCCAGTCCGATCTCTCCGATCGCGACGACCCTGTCCGTGCGCTGTACAAAGGAGCGGATTTCCGTAAGATGCGCTTCCAGTGCATCTCCGGTAAGATCGGCCGCATTCTCCGGATGCAGGCCGGCAGCGGCAGAAAGGATCCCGTATTGCTTCAAAAGCGCGTCAATCTTTGCAAGTGAGGAAACATCTGACGCCGCGTTGATGATATGTGTCACGCCGGCGGCTGCGGCCGCGGCAAACACCGCCTTGCGGTCCGCGTCAAATGCGCTGTCATCATAGTGTGCGTGTGTGTCGATCATGTCAAAAACCCTTTCAAATTTGCTGAAATACGCTTGACTTCTATAATCCAGTGGTCTATAATCGTCTAAGTGTTTCAAAAACGCGCCCCTAGCTCAGTTGGTAGAGCACCTGACTCTTAATCAGGTCTTGTATTTTGGGGCTGTCATATTGAAATCGTAACACACGAAAGCGTTGAAATCAATAGGGTTTCAGCGCTTTTTCTCTAGACTTGATTCCTCTGCAAAATGTGATATAATCAAGTAGCCTTATATCAGGCTTCCTTATCATTGCTCTTGATTTTCACATCAAAAAGGAGGCAAAAATGGGTCGAAGGTTAAAGGTCAAAAAAGATACCGAATACACTGTTTCAGAGCTGATGGAAGTGTTTTTGGCTGAGAAAAAAGCAGATGGAAGAGCAGAGAAAACCTTGATTAGCTACCGCGACAGCTTTAAGAAGTTTTTAAGCTGCATCGATGGGGACACCATAATCGATACAATTGATAA
>JAFSYD010000258.1 GCA_017443685.1 Lachnospiraceae bacterium
CGCGGATACCGCCATCAGATACTGCCCCTTTATATGCCTGCCGATGGACGGCATCGCGATCATGCCCAAAAGGTCGGCAATCTGGCAGATGGAAATGGACAGCGCCGCCGCCATCACGGGCGACATGAACAGGAAGCCCTCGTTCCATTCCTTGATCAGCAGAGCGGAAAATGACAGGCACAGATAATCAAAGGTCAGTGAAAGGAAATTCCCGTAACGGATCGCCTTCGCGATCACGTCAAACTGTTCATCGGTCTGTGTATTAAAATCCTCGCTTCTGCGGAACGAAAGCATCTCGGAAAGCGTTAAGGACTCCCGCATCACAATAACGGAAAGGAAGCTCGTCGCCACGAACGTCAGGACCATCTGTATGACAAGACTCCTGATATTCTCTTCGGAAATATAATAGACGATCACCTTTCTCGCCGATAGATCCGTTATTTCATCCACGATCGTGTATTCGTCTTCGGATACCGAGCCTTTCCCGGTCAGTTGAATGTCCTCGATCACATTGTTGTCCCTTACCACCTCGGCAAAGAACGAATCGAGATCCGCGATCTCCGAGATATGAACGCCCTTATCCAGCACATGATTGACCGAAGACGTGACATAATCCGCCACGCTGGTCACCGACTTCCTTGCCACATCCTCGAACGCCCCTCCGTACGTGACCGTCAAAAGCGCTCCCTGCAGCAGGATCGCTGCCGTAAAAACCGCCGCGACGCCTCCGCCGGAAAGCGGACGTTTCGTATGGATAAATGCCGTGATCAAAACGACAGCAAGGAGAATAATGATACTTCCCACGACGGAGCTTAAGACGACGGGCTTAAGCTGCGCACGCACCGGCTGCTTCCTGTAGTAGGTGGTCAGCACGCCGGCCTTTTCGCCCGTTTCTTCGCAGATCGTCTGTTCCACCACGCCGTACTCCGACAGGGACACCGTAAAATGCTCCGTTCCCTCCGTTGTTGCGATTACGCCGCCATCCGCGTCCGTGATCGTAAGGATCGACTCCTCCGGCAACAGCTCCTGCGCCTTGGAAAGCACCTGCGAAATCCCATAATAATTGGAAAGCTTTTTCCCATAGCTTAAGGACGTTTCCACCTCCTTGATGATCCCGGAGTTGGAGGTCTCAATGAGCTGCTCCACGCTCTGAACGGAAAACTGCAGCACGGTCAGATAGCTTAACACGCAGAACCCGACCGCCGATAGAACCGTAATGATGAGCAATATATAATTTTTACGAAAAAAATCCTTCATCTATGCTTCCTCATCTGTATATTCTGTCCACACTCTGCAAAAAATCAAACGAACAGTCATATTTTGTCTTTTTTGCCGCCCTCATATTCAACAGAATATAGGGGGAACTCGTATATTTACAAGGCTGGTCACCCGCGTTCTGCCCGTGGAGAACGTTGGAGAGCACCATCGAAGCGTAATTCCCATAGCCCTCATAGTCAAAGCAAGACAAGCACATCATCACGCCATGCTCGCAGATCGAATCGCCGTCTCCGACAAGGGAAGGGATCCCCCTGCGCTCCATCATCCCCGAAAAGGCGGGTGCGTTATTATCCTCCACCGCGCCAAAGGCAAACAGTGCCGCATCCACGCCGGAGTAATCCACCTCTCTTAACCGGTCGATCACCATCTGCGAGTAATCGTCCCTTGCAGCCTCTTCCTCTTCAAAATTAAGCTCGATCACCTCGACACCGAGCTCCTTTGCCGCCTCGCGGTACAGGGGATTGCCGGTGATCGTGTCCATGCCGTTGACCGTCACCATGACGATCTTATCGAACCCAAGCATCCTGTGGTAGCCCTCGAACTGACGCTTGTAAGGGACTGCCTCACACAACGCCCAGATATCCGGGTCTCCGGTGTCGTCTGCCGAATCAATGATCCCGGCATCGACCGGATCTGTCGCTAAGCACACGAGAAACGGCACCGGCAGGTCAAGCCCCTTTAAAAAGACGCCGGGAGCGGTTCCCGTTGCCACGATCACATCGATCTCGCCGTCGGCACATTTCTGCGTAAGCTCCTCCGCAATTTCCTCGTTGCCTTCCTCGTCGATCATATACGGCTCCTCACAGAACCGCACATAGCCGCCAAGGTCATTTTCCGCAAGGACGGTGTAATACGCGTAGAACTCCTTTGGCGCACCCGCAAGGTCAATGTCTTCACTGATATATCCGGCATTCTGCAGGCCGTCCGCCAGCCCCTTTAAGCAAAGATACGAGCTTTCGATCGGCGGCCCTAAGTCCATAAAGGCGATCGTAAATTCCTCGCCGTTATCCTTTTTGCACGGCGTCAGGTCAAAATCATGCTCCTGCTTTACCAGGTCGATCGTCACCTCTTTGCCCTCCCCGCAGCCCGTAAGGGAAAAGGCGAAAAACACCACAAAGCAGACGCTAAGCAGCCGTAATGCTCTGTAGCGTATGCGCTTCGTAATGCTCCCTGCAATATCTTGCGATCGTTTCATACCATCCCTCTTTCTTGTCATTCAATGGCACAAGGTCGTTGTAAAATTCAAACATTCCCCTCTCGTGCGCTGCCGCAATGTCCGTTTCCGTAAATATCCGCTCCAGCGCTTCCTCTTGCGGCGTTTTCGCCATGCACTCAAGCGGTCCGGCATTTACCGCGCCGTCCCTCGTATCGAACAAAAGGTACACCGGTCCGCTCAAATACCCCGAACAGTCGTATGCCGCCCGCTGGTTCGCTATATCCGTATAGCCGGCA
>JAFSYD010000259.1 GCA_017443685.1 Lachnospiraceae bacterium
AATGATCTGCGCAAACTGCGGATTCGTCTCGATCCGCTCCAGGCGCGGGCTGACGTCCAAAACGTTCGCCCAGGGTTCTTTCAAAAGCTGGACGCATGAATTCATCACACGCTCAATGATCAGCAGCTCAATCTCGGAAAAATCCCGGATCTTCTCTAATGGCTCTCCCTCTCCGCCAAGCATACGGTCAACGATCGTATAGCCGAGCTTCGTCGCCATCTCCATAATGACACCGCCTTTTAACGGGTCAAAATCAATGATCCCAAGCAACACGGGATTGGACAGAGCGTTTGAAAACTCCATATACGTAACCGCCTCGGAGTTCATCACCTCTACCTGAATATTTTTCCGCAAATACAGCGGCAGGTTCGAGGACAGCAGACGCCCGTAATGCTCAAATATGATCTCTAAGGTACGCAAGTGCTCCTTCGAGAACTTGGACGGACGCGCAAAGTCATATTCCTTAACCTGTATTTCGGCGTCTTTTTTTAGATCGTCGGCATCTACCTCACCGCTCGATAAAGCTTTTAAGAGGTTATCAATTTCACTTTGCGATAAAACATCACTCAAGAGAATTCACCACCTGATCTTGCGCCTACTGATACGTCGCCTTCGGGAAATCCACTGCTACGATATAATTGCTTGCACCGAACAGCGCATTCAGCTTATCCTTGATCGCCGTCTGTACCTTCAGCTGATCTCCCTGCATCTCGTCGATCGTAAATGACGAAACGGTCGAGGTAACGATGGACTTCATCTTGGACGCATATGCATCCATATTCGCGCCATAGGTCTCATACGCGCTGCTTGCGGTATTCAAAGACAGCGTGACCGCCAAAACAGCATAATGGGAAGCACCGTCCCCGCCCTTCGCAAGATTCACGGTGATCGTGGAATCCTCCGGGATCAGATCATAAGTCTCAATCTGGTCAAGCGGAACCGACGACTCGTCCGCATCCGATGAAGCGATGTCAAGCTCGATCGCCTCGCACACCTTCGTGATCAGCTCGTTCGCAGCCTTTGCCTGCGGGATCACGTTCAGCGTCAGATTGATCGTAAGCACAAGGTTCGCGATCACCAATACAAATGTAAGAATGGTAAGGATACTCTTCTTCATGGTAAAAACTTATTCTCCTGCTTCTCCTGCCATATCCCCGGAAAAAGGATCTGTCGCATATTCCGTCACCGGCATATCCTGCAATGCTCCGCCTACCGGCTCTGTTGCTTCATCTTCCGCTGCAGCCGGGCCGTCCATGATCTGTACATCCTGTGATGTCGTATCGTCCGCAACAGCTTCCTGTGAATTCAGCTCGTTGTAGATCTTGATCTCCACCCGCCGGTTCCTTGCACGTCCCTCCGGCGTCGCATTATCTGCCACCGGCACATAAGAGCCGCGCCCCGCGGACACGATATTCGCCGGATTCACCGTCGATACAGTGCGCAGATAATCCGCCACATAAAGCGCACGGTACATGGAGAGTACATCATTGTTCTCGTAACGGTCGGAACGCATCGGTACCGTATCCGTGTGTCCTTCGACTTCTATGATACTGTTGCCATACACATTAACGATCTTCGCCAGCTTATCCACCAGCGGCAGAGCCTGCGAATTAAGCTCCGCGGAGCCCGGATCAAAAAGCAGCGCACCGCTTAAGGTGATCCGGACATACTGCCCATTGAAATCAATCTCCAAAAGATCCTGTATGCCGTATTGCGCGGCAAGCTGCTCGATCTTCTGCGCCATCTGTTCACTTTGGGATAACTCCTGCTGTGCAACAGATTCCCTTGCCTCCTGCTGCGAAAGCTCTACCGCTTCTTCGGCAAGCCTTTTCTCATTCTGCGTCAGATCCGTGTCCGCATCATTCGTCCCGGGCTCCTGTTCTAATCGTTTTACGCCGGTCTGTCCGGTATTCGCATCGTCTCCCGACACCTGGGCATCGCCCTCTCCCTTAGATAAGGTATCCCCGAAATAATTGGAATAATCCGGCATCTGGCTGATCCCCGAGGAGATCAGCATCCCCTCTGTCAGAGAGGATCCGCCCGACTCCAAAACAGAGAACGCAGCCTTCAGGGAATTGACCACCATATCATACTTCGCCGCATCAACCGATGACATTGAAAAAAGCAACACGAAGAAACAAAGAAGCAGATTCATCAGGTCGGAGAATGTTGCCATCCACGCCGGCGATCCGGCTGGTGGTGGATCTTCTTTTTTCTTAGCCATTATTCGCCGCCCTCCGAGCTGACTGCCTCACGCGCCGCCGGCGAAAGGAATGTCTTTAATTTTTCTTCGATGACACGAGGGTTCTCACCTGCCTGAATTGACAGCAATCCCTCTACCATCAGCTGCTTGATCAAAATCTCAATGCCATTGTTGACGCCGAGCTTCGCCGAAATCGGGTTCGTGATCCAGTTCGCGATCAGCGAACCGTACAAGGTCGTTAACAATGCAACCGCCATGTTCGGTCCGATCGTCGATGCATCCGAGAGGTTCTTCAACATGTTAACCAGTCCGACGAGGGTACCGATCATGCCCCAGGCGGGGCCCATTTCACCCCATTTGTCCCAGAAGCTCATCGTCGCCTTATGGCGTTCCTCCGTATTGTCCAGATCATTCTCCATAATGGCACGCACCAGTTCGGAATCCGTACCGTCAACGACAAGCCCGATTCCCTTGGCAAGGAAGGCATCATCCAGATTCCTCGCGGCCTCTTCCAAAGCCAAAAGTCCTTCCTTACGGGCGGTATTCGCCATCTGCATGATCTGCCTGATCGCTTCCGTCGGATCGTTGGGCGTCGGATCCTTCAGCGCCAGTCCGAACGACTTCAAACCACCGATGAACGCAGGCATCTTCCTTGATGCCAATACGCTGGTAAGGGAACCGCCAATCGTGATGATAACGGATGGTACGTCAATAAAGTTACCGAGGGCTGCGACACCACCGGATGAGACGATACCGAAAATAACCATGACGAAGCCCATTACCAAGCCGCCCAGTGTTGCTATATCCAAAACGCTTCACCGTCCTATACACAAACTTTGTTATAAGTTTACTATTTTTTATGTCACTTGTCTACTTGATTTTGAAAAAAGATAGGAAAAAAATTCAATATTTTGTTATTATTTCATAAAATATGGGCTTTCCATACAAAATATTGATTACTTACCACTGCATTTCCCATCCCCCGCGCAACATATCAATTTATTCTATCATATCTGTGGGAAAAACAAAAGAAAAAAATCAAGGAACCGACGCTTCCTCCTATATTACCGCAAGTAATATTTGACTTTCTTACGTCCGTCCGGATGCCAGTGCTGTCAGCCACTCACTTCGTTCGCGGGACAGTACTTGGCTCCCGGAAAACAAAAACAGCAAATGCCGCCCCTTTTGGGGGCGGCGCGAAAACGTCTTCTATTCTATTCCGCTTACCGTTTCAGGTTCGTAAGCTCTTCCAGCATCGTGTCGGATACCGTTATGATACGGGAGTTCGCCTGGAAACCGCGCTGCGTCGTGATCATTTCGGTAAATTCTTTTGAGAGGTCAACGTTGCTCATTTCGAGCTGTCCGGTCTGCATGCTGCCGCCGTCTGCCGTGACATCCACGCCGATGCCGTCAAAGGATCCCGAGTTTAAAGTCGTACCGTAAAGGTTATTGCCGAGAGACTCAAGACCCGACGCATTTGTGAACTGCGCCACAGGGATCTGTCCTAAGAGCACCGTGTTACCATTGTCATAGGAGCCGAAGACCATGCCGTTGTCCTGTACCGCAAGGGAGGTTAAGGCACCCAACTTCTTACCTGCGCCTACCGCCGGATCCGATACTTTACCGGTGTCGATACCCGCCGTCGCGGAGCCGCCGTTGTCGACGTTGATGACTTTGGTGAAGTCGATGTTGATGTCGCTAAACATCGATCCCAGGGTACTCATTTTCAACTCCACCGAAGGCTGTCCCGACGCTTTCTTTGATCCGATCGAGGAAAAGGAGCCGTCATTCGCATTAAACTTAAGCTCATAATTGATGCTGGAATACTCCACCTCAAGGTCGCCGGA
>JAFSYD010000260.1 GCA_017443685.1 Lachnospiraceae bacterium
CTTTAATATTTCCACCCGCTGCTGAGAAGAGACATTCAAATCGCTTATGACAGAGGTGGGATCCACCTTTAGCTTATATCTTTCAGACAGCTCGGCTATATCCTTGTTTGCTTTATCTATGTCCACCTTCGGCAGAAAACCGAAAAGCTTTTTTTTCGGTTCCATGCCCAGTATTATGTTTTCGGCGATAGTATAATTCGACACCAGCTTAAAATGCTGGTGCACCATCCCAATCCCAAGCTTTGTAGCCTGCCTTGGGGATTTTATGTCAACCTTTCCGCCACGTATGAAAATCTCACCCTCATCGGGTTCATACATTCCGAACAATATGCTCATTATTGTCGATTTGCCGGCGCCGTTTTCCCCTAACAGGGCAAATATCTCGCCCTTTTTTATGCTTAATGAAACATCGTCATTTGCAGTGATACCGGGAAAGCGCTTGGTGATATGCTTCATTTCGACGATATATTCAAAACTATCCATACCAGTATCCTCATAATTCTAAGATATATAGGAAACGAAAATAATCCGTGCACTATTATTCCGTATTTAAAAAATCCCTTCTTAATACCGCGTTTGCCTTCAGGAAAGCAAGCTTGTCCGCCCGGCTCATTGCCCGCGGAAATAAATCCGGATCCTTATCACGTAATCGAGTAGGGGAAATACACCCCTACTCGATTGTCGCATTGGCCGTCAAATGTGCGCTCGTGCTAGCACGGCGCACGCTTGACGGCCTTATCGCGCAAAAAGAGGCGGCAGTTTAAAAACCTGCCGCCCGTATTGTCTCGCAGTTTATTCAGCATCCATTCCTGTAAAGTCATCCGGCGTAAGTCCGTTAAAGTTCGCCGCAGGAACAATGGTTCCATTCTTAACAAGCTCATATGCCTTGTCGATATTCTCAATGGCCTCCGGGCTCAGCTGGCATCTTCCCTCTTTATTTACATAGCCCACGGAATCGGTGTCTATTCCAAGAAGGTAATTGCCGCCCTTAAAAGACCCGTCGAGCACAGTCCCAAGAACCCGCTTATCGTTTGCGCCCATGATCTTAAGGGTCGATGTAAGGATTATATTGCTGCTCCCGTTTGCGCCATCATCATACTGGTCGGTATCGCAGCCTATGACATAAGCCTCGTCCTTGCTCTCTTTAACTGCGGTAAACACGCCATTGCCCGAGCTTCCGGCCGCTACAAAGATCACATCGCAGCCTTCCTTTAAGAGCGCATCACCTATCACCTTGCCGGTCGCAAGATCGGCAAAAGAACCTACATAGTTTCCGCCTACGTTAGCTCCGGTCACATCCGTGCCTGCATATGAAGGAAGCTCCACTATCTCGGCGTTTGTGCCAAAATGCTTGTTGCTGTAATTAACTCCTGACATAAATCCGTACTGATAATTAACATTTGTCGGATATGCAATCCCGTTGACTACCGCAACCTTTCCGGTCGATGTTGACATCGCTGCGGCTATACCGGCAAGGAACCCGCCCTCCTGCTCTTTGAAGGTCATGGCGTATATATTGTCAGCTTCTGTTTCA
>JAFSYD010000261.1 GCA_017443685.1 Lachnospiraceae bacterium
AACATCGAGGTCATCTTCGACGTGGATGCGTCGGTTCCGGCAGTATTGCACGGGGACGCGGCCAAGCTGAAAAAAATCCTCTGGCATTTGCTTGACAACGCGGTCAAATTCACGAAGGAAGGCGGCGTGCTGGTCCGCGTCAGCTGTGAAAAGCAAAGCTACGGCGTGAACGTAAGCATCGAGGTAACGGATACCGGTATCGGTATGGATACGTCCGAGGAGCGGAAGAGCTTCAACCGCTTCTATCAGGCGGATTCGGTGCGCACGCGTTTTTCGGGGGGCTTGGGTCTCGGGCTTCCGATCGTGATCGGATTTTTGCAGGTGATGGGCGGGTTTTTGTACGTGGACAGTACGCCCGGAAGCGGAAGTACCTTACGTGTATCCATTCCGCAGACCGTTGTGGATGAGAGCGAGTGCTTTTCTCTTGACCGGCGGGAGGAGATCTGCGTCGGAGCTTTCTTTGTGTTCGAGACCATCGCGAATCCGCAGGTGAGGGATTTTTACGGGCGGATGATAAAAAATTTTGCCGGGAATATCCGGGTGAGTGTGCATCGAGCCCAGAACATCGACAATCTGAAACGCCTCGTGGAGAATATCAGCTTTACGCATATCCTTACCGGCGCATGGGAGTATACACGGTACGCGGATTATCTCGAAGAGCTGGCCTTGCGGATGGTGGTCTGCGTTGTTGCGGATAAGGACTTTAAGCTGCGCGAAGGCTCCGGGGTATGCTTCGTGAAAAAGCCGGTATCTGCCTTCCCGCTGATCAACGTGCTGAACCATGGACAACCTGCGGATGAAGAAAGAGGCGAGCTGTATCTGCCGGGCATCCGTGTACTGGTGGTGGACGATGAACCGATGAATATTACCGTAGCGGTCGGCATTTTTGACAAATACGGGATGGAGGTGACCACGGCCGAGTCCGGTCCCGAAGCGGTCGAGCTTTGCGCGCTGAACGACTTCGATATTGTCTTTATGGATCATATGATGCCGGGAATGGACGGTGTCGAAGCAATGAAGCGCATCCGGGCCGAGGCAAAGCGGCGGGGCGTGGAATACCAGTTTGTGGCGCTGACGGCGAATGCCTTATCGAGTGCAAGGGAGATGTTTTTTGCGGAAGGCTTCGAAGGCTTTGTCAGCAAGCCGATCGAGCTTTCGGAACTGGAACGTGTCCTAAAGAAGCTGCTGCCGAAGGCATCGGTGCAGTACCGCAAAAAGGAGGATGCTTTGCCGGCGCCTTTGGATGAAAAGGAGAAGGGGACGGATCTTTTGGGCGGCCTTGCCGCGATCGGTATCGATACGGAGAAGGGGATGCATTACAGCAGAAACGACGCCGATTTCTATGCCGCTTTGCTGGGACAGTTCGCCGGGGAGGCTGTAAAAAAGGAGGAGAATGCGAAGAAATTCCTTGCTGCGGGGGATCTGGCCGAGTATGCCGTTATCGTCCATTCCATCAAGGGGACGGCGAAAATGATCGGTGCAGAGGCTCTTTCCGAGGAGGCGAAACGCTTGGAACACGCGGCGAAGGCGGGTGAGGAGATGACCGTACGCGAAGGCGACGAGGGGCTTTTTAGAGCATACCGTACGATGGCAGGTAAGATCGCGTCGCTTTTGGGTGAGGATGTGCAGGAAAAAGCCGAAGCGGTAGAAAGTAAGGACGCACCGAAGGGGGGTAAAATGTTTGAATTTTTACCCAAAGGAGGGCATAAGAGTTGAAAGAGCATATCAAAGCGCGCTTACAAGGGCTGATGGCCTATCTTGATGACTCCACGGTGGAGGTTCGGGAGCGGATCTTCGTTCTGCTGTCGCTGATCGCGTTATCGGGAATCGTACTGGCACTTGTCGCGGGCATTATCATCGGGGAGAACCCGGAATCCCTGGCATTTACCTTTCTCGGATTTGTGATCTTTGCGACGATCGTATATTTGGGGTACCGCCTGCGCAAGCTTTCGGCGGCTGCAATCGTGGCAGCCGCGTTTACGATCTTTGTCACACAGCCGCTGAATTTTATCCCGAGCGGCGGCGTGTACGGAGGAGCGGCGCTCTGGTGGCTGTTTTCCCTTCTTTATGTGGGGATGATCTTGAAAGGGAAGACCCGCGTGTTTTTTTTCACGGCAGCAGCGGTCATTGTGTCCGGATGCTGGTATTTGCAGTATACCAATCCGAAGCTTGTGATCGAGCATGAGCGGGACGCTGTTTTTGCGGACTCGCTCGGGTCGCTTGTTATTGTGTGTGTGCTGCTTATGATCCTGATCTGCTTTCAGGCGTGGCTGTATGAAAAAGAGAATGTCCGTGTCGAAGAGCAGAGGAAACAGATCGAGGACTTAAACGCCGCACAGAGCAGCTTATTTTCCTCCCTGAGCCATGAGATCCGAACGCCGATCAACACGATCATCGGTCTGAACGAGATGATCCTGCGTGAAAACGCGTCCGAGGAGATCAACGAGGATGCGGAAAATATCAAGGTGGCGGGTACGATGCTCCTGCATCTGATCAACGATATCCTGGATATGTCAAAGCTGGAATCCGGGCAGATGGAGCTGGACGTCCATTCGTACCGGACGGGCGAAATGCTCTCCGAGATCGTCGGCATGTTCTGGCTGCGGGCCCATGAGAAGGGGCTGGATTTCCGCGTCGAAATAGCGCCGGATATGCCGTCCGAGCTTTCGGGCGACGAGATACGCATCCGTCAGATCCTGATCAACGTCATCAACAACGCGATCAAATACACGCCGGCGGGCAGCGTGAAGCTGTCGGTGCAGATGGAACGCATTGAGGGCAACCGCGTGAAGATCATTTACACGGTGGCGGACACCGGCATCGGCATCCGCAAGGAGAGCATTTCGCATCTGTTCGACGCGTTCTCGCGTGCGGACGGGGAAGGGACCCGTTATATTGAAGGAACGGGCCTTGGTCTTTCGATCGTCAAGCAGCTGGTCGAGCTGATGGGCGGGAAGGTTTCCGTCAACAGCATTTATACGAAGGGATCGACCTTCGTCATCGAGATCCCGCAGTACGTGGTGGATGCGCAGGTGATGGAGGATATCGTGATCGAGCGGCGTAAGAATCCGTCCCGCAGGAGTTCCTACCGGCAGAGCTTTGAGGCGCCGGAGGCGAAGGTGCTTACGGTGGATGATACCGAGGCGAATCTTTTGGTCGTGGAAAAGCTGCTTCGGGATACGAAGGTACAGATGACGGTGGCGCGAAGCGGTGCGGAAGCGCTGAAAGCAACGCTGGATACGGCTTTTGACGTGATCTTTATGGATCATATGATGCCCGAAATGGACGGGATCGAATGTATGCACCGCATCCGGGAGCAGACCGGCGGGATGAGCCGGGAGGCGCGGATCGTTGCGCTGACCGCGAATGCGGGAGGTGCCAATGCTGCTCTATATGAAAAGGAAGGCTTTGACGGCTACATAGTCAAGCCCATCAGCGGAAAGGAACTGGAGAATGAGCTTTGCCGGCTTTTGCCGCGGACGCTCGTCACCTTTACCGGAACGGACGACGCGATCATCGAGGACAGTATCGTCCGCACCAACGAGCACCGGAAAAAGTCCATGGTAGCGATCACGACTGAGAGTGTCGCGGATCTGCCGATGGAGGTCAAAAAGAAGTTCGGGATCGAGGTGATCCCGTACCGCATTGTTACGGAGACCGGTGTATTCAAGGACGGCGAGGACTTACAGACGCTCGGAACCCTTGCCTATTTGGGAAGCGGGCGTAAAGCATATTCGATCCCGCCGACGGCGGAGGAGTACGAGCGGTTCTTCGCCGGTGCCCTGGAAAGTGCCAATAATGTGGTGCATCTTGCGCAGTCATCGAAGGTCAGACAGAGCGGATGCGAGGCGGCGCTTTTTGCGGCAAGTTCTTTTGACAATGTATTCGTGATCGATTCAAAACAGCTGTCCGGCGGATTGACGCTTCTTGCATTAGAAGCCTGCCGCCTTGCCCGGGAAGGGCGTGGGACGGCTTACATTACCGAGTGGATCTCGGCGATGCGGGGGAAGGTGCATTCTTCCTTCGTGGTGGACAATATTGACTATCTCGTCAGCCAGTATGAGATCCGGCCGGTGCTCTCGAAGATCGCGAAGGCTTTTATGCTCCATCCGATCCTTTACATCAACGACGGCCGCCTGCGCCTGTACGGGGTGAGAATGGGAAGCATTCGGTCGACGGCAAAGCACTATATAGCTTCGGCTTTCCCGATGCCGCAGACGATCGACAAAAGCATGCTTTTGATCGTATACGCGGGGCTTGATATCGATGAGCTCGAATGGATCAAAAACCAGGTTGCCAGACGCATTCCGTTCGAACAGGTGATCCTTCAGTGTGCCTCACCGGCGATCGCGGTCAACAGCGGCCCGGGGGCGTTTGGGCTTTTGTATCGGACGCTGTGAGGGTGCGTGACGTAATTATTGACTGATCCCCAAAGATATGCCGCGGCCCGAAAAAAGTCGGGAATAACCGTTACACTTATTGACATAAGTAAGAACTTGGCTGATAATAAATTTATATCTGTGCTCTTTTGGCAGGTCTCTTAATGTGGCAGAAGCTTTGCGGAACTTTTTCAATGGAGTATCATAGAGGGGGTAGGGGAATGGATTACGAGTCGCTTGTTTTTACGAATGACCGATGCATCGGGTGTAATAAGTGCATCAACAGCTGTCCGGCCATGGGGGCGTGCACGTCGCGGGGAACGGAAGAC
>JAFSYD010000262.1 GCA_017443685.1 Lachnospiraceae bacterium
GCGCGAATTCATCCCTGTCATAGGTATCGCACTGATCCAGCCATCCTAAGAAATCATTGCCGGCGCCCGTTTTCTCCATCAGGGTCTTATACGCCGTCTCCACAAGCGGACGCACCTGCGCCAGCTCATGCTCCCTTAGTCCGGCATTGCTGTAATTAAATGAAATAGCCATTGTAAAAGTTCCCTCCTTTATAAAACTAAAAATTTGTTACATGATTATATCGCTTCGTCCGCGATCGCTTTCGCGGCAGCAGCAAGATCCTCATACACACCGGCACAAAGTCCGGCGATCGTTTGCGTCGGCGCAAGCTGATCCGGGATCATCACAACAGCAGCTCCCGCCGCCGCTCCCGCACGCACCCCGCCGAAAGAATCCTCGAGCACATAACAGTCCGCCGCATCTAGTCCGAGCCTTTTTGCCGCTTCCAAAAACACATCCGGCGCCGGCTTGGGCTGCGCCACTTCCGTGGAGGATAAGACAACGGAAAAATAATCTTCCATGCCTGCCTTTTTTAAGTTCCCACGGATCATTTGCTGCTGCGAGCTGGAAGCCACAGCCATTTTCACATTCCTTTCACGGAAAAAGTCAAGGATATCAAACAATCCCGGCTTGATCGGAACCTCCTTTTTTAAGGCGTCCGCCACCATCTTCCTGCATGCACCCGCAAAGCTCTCCGGCTCCACCTCGGGATAATGCTTATGGATCACGGCGTACATCACCTCCCCGGAGGTCCCCATAATCTCTTTGGAAAAATCCTCCGACGGCTCATAGCCGTTCTCCCGCGCCAGCTTGCGCCAGCCATCCTGCCAAAGACGTTCCGTGTCAAACATCAGCCCGTCCATATCAAAAATCGCGCCTTTTTTCATTGCACACCTGCCCTTCGCACGATCCCTATGACGCAGCCCAATCCTCGTTCTCCGCTTCGTCCCGGGGCTCTTCATCCGCTTCGTACAGATGATCGTCGCCAAGCTCGGCGTAATGCGCCTTCGCCGCCGCGATCTGCTCCGGCGTCGCCGCCGACACCTGCGCGGAGGTCACCGCCGAGGCATAGATGTCCTCCTTGATATATTCCGCCAAAGGACCCGCCGGCCCCACCGGCATGACGTTGATCGTCGGCACACGCTTCTTCGGGTATATCCCGCAGCGCAGCGTACCGCCGCAGTCCACGATCACAAGCCCGATCTCATCCTCGGGAACCGTCTCCTTATAGCCGTCCACCGGCTGCATTCCGGAAAGCTCTACAATCCGATCCAGCGGCTCCGGACAGTCAACTTCACCCAGGATATACATTACCTTGCAGCGCTTCTTCGTCGGCATCACAACAAGCGGGCCGCCAAATCCGTTCGTGCCTCTCTCTATCCGGATCGCATGCATTTCTTTTGCCATATAAAAATGCCTCCTGACATATTCATTCGTAAAACGCACCGCAAATACGGTCCGCCCAAATCACTTCAGATCTTCGCCGTTCGTCTCAATGACCTTCTTATACCAGCCGAACGACTTCTTCCTGCTGCGGGACAGATCGCCCGTGCCGTCGTCGTATTTGTCAACATAGATGAACCCGTACCGCTTCGCCATCTCGCCCGTCGACGCGGACACCAGGTCAATGCAGCCCCACGGCGTATAGCCCATCAGATCAACGCCGTCCTTCACTGCTTCACCCATCTGCTCAATGTGCTCACGCAGATAATCGATGCGGTAATCATCGTTGACGCTGCCGTCCTTTTCCTTTTTGTCGTATGCACCGAGGCCGTTCTCCACCACCATCATCGGCTTGCCGTAACGCGCGTAAATATCATTCAGCGCAATGCGCAGCCCCTTCGGATCGATCTGCCAGCCCCAGTCGGACGCTTTCAGGTAAGGATTCTTCACACCGCCCATGATGTTGCCCGCGGTGCCCTGCTGCTTCGGATCCGTCGATACGCAGTTGCTCATATAGTAGCTGAACGTGTAAAAGTCTACCGTCCCCTCTTTCAGCAGCTCCTTATCGCCGTGCTTCATCTTGATCTCAATGCCGTTCTCCTCCCAGAAGCGCTTCGCGAAGAACGGATACTCCCCGCGCACCTGCACGTCGCCGCAGTATTCATTCATCATCTGCTGCGCGGCCTGGCACTTACGGATATCATCCGGATTCGGGGAAAACGGGTAATTCTGCATGTAGGCGATCATATTGCCCATCATCACATCTTTGAAATGCTCATGCGCATACTTGACCACAAGCGCACTCGCGACAAACTGATGGTGCAGCGCCTGGAATCTCGACTGCGGATCATCCGGTACTTTATCGATCGGTCCGTTATATCCTTTTACCGTGCTCGTGCCCATAACCGCTCCGAACGGCATCGTTCCGCAGTTGATCTCGTTGAACGTCAGCCAGTATTTTACCCGATCGGCATACCGCTTCATTACCGTAACGGCGTATTTGAAAAAGTAATCGATCACCTTACGGTCTTCCCAGCCATTGTACTTTTCAACGAGTGCATAGGGCATCTCGTAATGGGACAGCGTCACAAGCGGCTCGATATTATGCGCCACAAGCTCGTCGAAGACCTTATCGTAAAATTCCAGCCCCTTCTCGTTCGGCTTATCCTCCATGCCTGTCGGGAAGATCCGCGTCCAGTTGATCGACATGCGGAAGCACTTAAAGCCCATCTCGGCAAAAAGCGCGATGTCCTCTTTATAATGATGGTAAAAGTCGGTTGCCTCCTGCGACGGATAGAGGCGATCCTTCTCGATCTTGACCGTCAGCCATTTTGACTCGGTATGGCTGCCGTTCGTGCAGTGGTCGGAAACGCTCTCCCCCTTGCCGTCCAGATTCCAGCCGCCCTCGTACTGATTCGCCGCTGTCGCGCCTCCCCATAAGAATCCTTCTTTAAATGTGCCCATGATAGTTACCCCCTTTTGTGTTTTTACAAAAACTCAACGTATATCATAGCACAAATCAAAACCAATGAAAACAGATTTGGCAAAACTCACGTCATTCTTTTTTAAAAATCTGTTCCGCGGGTTCCAGGACGCGGCAGAGAAGATCCACCATCGTATCCACCGGGATATCCTGGCCGTTTACGAACCAGCCGACGATCGTGCTTCCCACGCCCGCGCCGTAAAAACCAACCGCGATCCGCACGACATCCTCTTCCACGGACGCCCCGATCTCCTCCAGATAGCGATGCGTGACGTTCTGAAAATGCCGGTAAATGAGCGCCAGAAGATCCTGCTCCGGTTCGGCAAGCAGCATATTTTTTACAATGCGCTCATTGTCCTTCATCTGGGAAAACCGCTTTTGAAGCATCGTACGCATATCCGTTTCCAGAAGATCCCTTAGAACGACCTCCCCCATTTCCTTCATGGTGTATTCCAAAAGCGCGTATTTGTCTTCAAAATGCGCGTAAAACGTGGAACGGCTGACCATGGCCTCCTTGCAGATATCCTTGATGGATACCTTGGCCCACGGCTTTCTTTCCAGGAGGGCAAACAGCGCTATGATAAGGGATCTTCTTGTTTTTATGGTGCGGACATCGGTTTTTGCAGTCATATGCCATACCTCTTTTCCAGTGCGTCGCACTTCCACAATCCTGGTATCATTTTATCACTTTTCGGACATTTTTTCAAATATGTACGAAAAACTACACTTTACTCATCTTTGGGAATTGCATTTCCCATTTTCCCTTGTTAAAATGTTGCGGCAATGTGAATGGCATTCTTGGACACTTTGTGTTCCCATATGCGTTTTGCGCACACTTGGAAAATGTATTTTTTCTTTATTATAAAAAGGAGAGGACGTTATGAAGCACCGAATTGTCGCATTGATGTTGATCGCCCTGCTGGCGGTCGGTACAACGGCTTGCGGAGAAGAGGAGGAAGCGGAAGTCACGACCGTCACGGTCAGCGTGGCGCATCCCACGAAGGACAGCATTTCCGTTATGTCCGAATTTGTCGGGACGGTTGCACCCGAGGACGAAGTATCCGTTTACCCGTTAGTATCGGGCACGATCACGAAGAAGAATTTTGACGTCGGCGATGAGGTAAAGCCGGGCGCGGTGCTTTTTACCATCGACGATACGAACGCACAGCTTACGGTAAAAAGCGCAAGCGCGGCGTATGAAGCGGCGCAGGCTTCCGTGAATGCCGCGCAGGCCAACCTGTCGATGACGGCCAAAAGCAACGAACTGACGGATATCCAGAACAACGCCCTCGCCGACCTTACGACGGAGTCGCAGCTGAACACGTTGAACAACCAGCTGCGGACGGCGCAGGATACCGCGGACTCCTACAACAAGCAGAAAAAGCAGCTCAACGATCAGTACAGCTCCGCTGCCTCATCAAGAACCGCGCTGAGTGCAAAGGTTGCCGCATTGAACACCGAGCTTGCCAACGCAAATACTGCTTATACTGCCGCCGAGGCTGCGTATAACCAGGCAGTCGGCGCCGCGGATACTGCTGCCAAAAATCTTGCCGGCGCAACGGCTGCCGACCACGATGCGAAAAAAGCCGCGGCAGATGCGGCCGTCATTGAGGTTACGGCAAAAAAAGCCGCATTAGATGCCGCCCTGGATAAAAGAGATGAACTGGCTGCCACCATTACGGCTATGCAGACGCAGATCAACTCTCTTGACGCGACCTACAAAAACCTGGACTCCACCATCACCTCTGCCCGCATTGCGGAAGAGAACGCGGATACACAGGTGGAATCCATCAAAGAGAACATCCGCCTGACGCAGGAGACGGCCGCCCTCAAAAAGGATCAGATCAACACCAAGACAGATGAGATCAACGCGGATAAATACGCTGCCACGGAAGCGCAGGCGAACGCTGCCGCCGCACAGGCTAACGCCGCGGCAACGCAGGTAGAGCAGGCGCAGACCGCCCTCTCTTACTACAGCGTGACCGCCCCCATCGGCGGTACGATCGAATCCATTTCCGTGGAAGAGAACCAGATGGCACAGGCCGGCGTTCCCGCTTATGTCATCTCCAACAAGGACAATATGGTCGTTACCTTTAAAGTAACGGAAGCTGTCGCCAACGCGTTTACCCTCGGCGATTCCGTCACGGCGGAACGCGGAGGCGAATCCTTTGACGGCGTGATCACGGAGATCGGCGGCATGGCGGATGCGCAGACAAAGCTGTTTCCGATCAAGGCTTCCCTCGGTGCTGTGGAGGGCCTGGCAAGCGGCATCTCAATGAAGGTCTACGCTTATACCAAGGAAGTGGAGAACGCGGTCACCGTCCCCTATGACACACTGTATTTCCAGGGCGGAAGCTCCTATGTCTTCGTCGCGGAGGGCGGCAAGGCTGTCCGCCGCTCGGTCACCACGGGATTGATGGATGACAGGAAAGCCGAGATCATCGACGGTCTCGGAATGGATGACGATGTGATCGTTACCTGGTCGTCACAGCTGAAGGACGGCACCGATATCACGGTCGCAGGAGCAGACAAAGGCAAAGCAAAATCCACGGATGATGCCGACGCTGCCGGGCAAAAGGATGATGCGGAGTCCGGGGATGGCGAAGCACAGGAGCAGACCGAAGAAACAAATCCGGATGACAGCAAGAGCGGAGCAGAAAGCGACTCGAAGCAGCAGACTGACGACAAAAAGCCGGATAAAAAGGAATCTCCGGCGCAATCCGATGACAAGGATTCCGACGATAAAAAAAGCGATGAAAAGAAATCCGATGATACAAGTTCCGGCGAATCCGACGATACCGACGCCGCTTCCACTGTCATCCGCGAAAATGATAAGAACGAAGACGGCTCCGTCGGCAGCGTAACAACCCGATCCTTTATCGCCACCCTTTCCGGCGGCTGCATCACGGCTACTATCGCAGAAAGCGAGGCACGTTAAACAATGGGCATTACCAAGATAATTTTAAAGCGTCCGTCCTCCGCGGTCATGATCTTACTTGCGATCGCGGTCTTCGGTATCACCTCGCTTTTCGGTTTTAAGATGGCGTTGATCCCGAACATCGAAATGCCGATCCAGCTTGTCATGGTCACCTATCCGGGGGCCGATCCGAAAAGTGTGGACGAGCTTGTTACCACTAAGATCGAAGGCGCGGTCGAGTCCCTGTCAGGCGTGAAGACCGTCTCCTCTTATTCCCGGGAGAACGTCTCCATGATCGTACTTCAGTACGATTACGGCACCGATACCAACAAGAATTTCCTTAATCTGCGTGCTGCCCTCGACGGCACAAAAGCATCTCTCCCCGACGACTGCAAAGAGCCGGTCATCATGGAGATCAACATCGACTCCATGCCGAGCGTTATGCTGACGGCAACCTCCGACAACAATACGGACATCCTTGCGTTTTTGGATGACGGCATGAAAAAGGAGATTGAGGCTCTCTCCTCCGTTGCGCAGGTGAACATCACCGGCGGTAAAACGGATTACATCCGTGTGCTGTTAAAAGAGGATATGTTAAACCAGTTCGGGCTTTCCATGTCCACCGTATCCAGCTACATCGCGGCAACCGACTTTATGATCCCGATCGGTTCCTTAGATCAGGGTTCCCAGTCCTTAAGCTCGACAAGCTCCGCGGACAAC
>JAFSYD010000263.1 GCA_017443685.1 Lachnospiraceae bacterium
ACCGGCATTCCGCAAAGCAGCGCCTCAACCGCCACCAGCGGCCCGGTTTCTTCCTCCGACGCGGACACAAGGGTTCCGACATTTTTTAACAGCTCCCACGGATCATCCTTCCATCCGTGCATCATCACCCGATCCGTCAGTCCATTTTCCTCTATGTATGCGAGTATATTTCCGTACTCATCTCCCGTACCGACGACATGCAGCCGTGCATCCCCATCCAGACGCTCCATTGCCTTCACCACCTGTATCACATTTTTCAACGGATCCAGCCGGCATACCACCGCAAATTGCTTCGGATCCCTTTTGTCCGAAAAACAGATCCGCTCCATTTCGATCGGATTGTTGACCGCATATATGACCGCATCCGGGATGTCCGCCCTTATCTCCGTTTCGATCTCGCGATTGATCGCCAGATGAAAATCCGCCGCACTTAATTCCCGGGCGCCTCCCCAGCCGTAATCGTCATATTTTTTCAATGCCGCGTGCATCCACGAACCGATCTTATAGGATGCGCCAATCTCTCCGCGAATGATCGCCGCCACAGTATTAAGCAGCGGCCATGTCGTCGCAAGAACGATATCCGGCGTTCCGCTGCCCCGGTAAAAATCTTTGATCTCTTCAATGATCGGATCAAATTCTATTTTCTTATCGTGTGTCCAAAAGGAATGCCATTCAAGCCGGTGATCCGTCCAATGATAACCGGTATCCGCGAACTGCAATATACGGACGCGCCAGCCATGTTCCTGCAAATAAACCGCCGTCCGGTTCACCACATTTTCCACGCCGCCCTGTCCGCCCTGACTGACTAAAATATCGATCCCAGGCATATTATCCCCTTTAACGATCGCTCAATTTTGATTCTGCTCCAAAATATCGATAAACCGTTCCGCCCTGTTATCCCAGGTCTCTTTTTTACTCGCCTTTTCATATGCTGACCGCCGGATCGTCTCCTGCCTTCCTTCGTCCTGTATGATGCTTCGGATGATCCCGGACAAGCTTTCTATTTCATCCAAAGAAAACGGCACATAGTCCTCGCCTGCCACGTATTCCTGCTCCAAATAAACACTTGTATCGGTGATCATCACCGCTCCGTTGAGCATCATATTCGCGATCCGTTCCGTCATCCCCGCCTTATGCCAGGACATGATATTCAGCGACACCTTTGACCTCGCGTACAGCTCCAACGTATCATCGCCGCATCTCTCCTGATGAAGGATCACGCCCGGCGCCCCCTCGTACTTCGTTCCGATAAAGCTGCTGGAAAAAAGATGCATCGGTATGCCGGCTGCAACGATCGTATCCAGGACCTTCTCGCGCAGGTAGCTCATCACCATAAAACACACCGGCTTAATGTCAAAAAGCAGGTTCTCAAACTCTCTGTGATCCGACAAAACCTTTTGTGCGTATTGCCTGCGATCCTCTGCCGCCCCCGAAAAAGCGCCGCCATCCTCCCCGCAAATATCCTGCAGCAGCCCCTGCAGCCCGCCTTCCCATGGCAGATTCCTGTGGCGGAGCATATACATCATATAACGCCTTGCCAGCCCCTTTGTCTGCCGGTTCAATTCCTTCACCTGCGGGATCCACAGTCGCCAGTTATGATAGCTTCCGATAAACGAAAAATCATAGTCCCTTTGTGCGGAAAGAACATTTTCTTCCGTTGCCGTATCCGTACCCCCTGTCAACTGCGCCTGCACTTTGCCGGCGGGCGGGATCAGCGCAACGTCACGGATCTGAGGAAAGAACGCCCTGACAAACATGGCATAATTCGCATCGTGCGTCAGGATCGTATAATCCTTCGGCCCGCCGTTCATATGCTCCCGCATCCAGATCGGATGGTCAAGAAACATATTGTATTTCGGCCCAATGATCGAATCGTGGACATTTTCGCCGGTCTTCATTTTGACGGAAAAAACGAAGGTCTGAATCCCGATGATCGCCCGGAAACGCTTTCCCATCAGTGTCACGATGTCCGTTACTTTATCTCCGTACGGATCAAAATATTCGATGATGTATCCCCGTCGCGCAAGCGCTTCCCCAAGATCTTTAGCGAACCCGTCCAGCACTCCGTAACAGATCGGATTACCGACATAGATCAGGATCGGGCAGTACTTTCTGTCCATTTCCTCGTAGGCGTCCTTTCGAACGATCATGGATTCCAGGAACGCAATGCTTTGCTGTCCAAAAAAAGCAAGCCCGTCTTCTATGATAACGGTCGCCTCCGCGTCAAACCGCCCCTCTTCGCGAAGTTTCTCCTGCTGCCGGGATAAAATGTAACATTTTTTTTGATATTCTTCCCAAGTCATAACCTCATTTTACACAAAAAAAGAGCTGACCGCAATATGCCAGCTCTTGAAATATCCGTTCTTCTAATTCACTTTCGTCCCGTTATTCGTAAGACGCATGACCTCTTTCCAGGTATCGCGCATCGTACGCAGATGCTTTAACACCTCTTCCAAAATCTCCGGATCCTTACTGACATTCGCCTCAGTAAGACGCTGCCGGATATACTTATACACCTCATCAAAATCCTCAGCCACCTTATACTTGCGGTTCAGTGTGATCTGGAACTCCTCAATGACACGATCCGTCTTGCGGATATTATCGTGTGCCTTTTGGATATCCTTCTTCTCGCAGGCTACAATGGCAATGTTGCAAAACTTGATCGCGCCCTCATAGAGCATCAGCGTCAGATCCGCCGGCGTCGCCGTTAATATCTTGTTCCTCTGATAAACGTCATATCCGTGGCTTGGTGTCATAACTCTTTCCTCCTGACAAACGGTCAATTTCCTTTTCAGTAAATATATCGGTCAAATGCCGAAAACCTTAACAACTATCATTCCTTGTGATCCAAAAACTGCGGATCGATATAATCCCGCTTCATCATATTCCGGTAATACGTGCTTGCCGCCCTCTGACTGGTGCGAACCTTCTGTACCTGCTTTTTCACCGACGAAAAGCGCTCGCTCGCCAGCGTCCGGTTCCGCTGTTCCTCCACTAAAATCTCATTGCTGATGTCCGTGATCTCCGGGATCAGCTGCTGCATACGACGGATCTCATCCGCGTAGGCCGCCCGATCCTGATCGATCGCATCCTTTACCTTCTCATACAACACCGTAAATCCATCGTCCAATGCCACGATCTGGTCGATCAGCCGCCCTTTCTCATCACATATATCGTCAAGCTCTTCCGGTGTCGATGCCTCGTTCAGAAAAAACTCCCGCTGTCTGGCATTCTTTTTCTG
>JAFSYD010000264.1 GCA_017443685.1 Lachnospiraceae bacterium
AAGGCAAACAAGTAAACTACCATACAGGTGTTGTACAATTCGAAGGCGCCTTTTATTATGGTGCCTTTCATCTTTTGCGGAGTCGGATATGGAAGCACAGACATCAGATAAGGATGCAAGGCGCGACCGAAGAGGAAGGGTGCGCCGCATAAGGAATGGGATCATCACATTTATCGCCGTTTGGATCGTGGTATCCATTATCACAATGACATTCCTGTGTATCAAGGTGGTCTCCTTACAGCGGCAGGTGAACGTTCTGCTTGCCGAGCGGATACAGGCGGTTACGCCGCAGTATACCTCCGCCGCGCAGGATACGGATGCGACGCTGGTGATGTATGACATGGATGCGGAAGAGAATTTAGCCGATCCGGACGACATATTGAAGGTGTACTTAACGTTTGATGACGGGCCTTCCGACCGGACGGATGAGGTGCTTGATATCCTGGATGATTACAATATCAAAGCAACCTTTTTTGTCACGGGGCATACGGACGAGCATTCGAAGGAGATGTACAAGCGGATCGTTGCCGAAGGACATACGATCGCGATGCATTCCTATACGCACAGATATGGTGAGATCTATGCATCACTGGATGCGTTTGCGGAGGATCTTGACCGTATTCAGAACCTGATCTATGATGTGACGGGTGTGGACTGCATGTATTATCGTTTCCCCGGGGGCAGTTCGAACAAAGTCTCGAATACGGATATGACCGAATACATCCAATACCTGACTGACCAGGGGATCACGTATTTTGACTGGAATGTGGCAAGCGGCGATGCTACGACACAGGCGTATACCGCAGATGATTTAGTTGAAAACGTTATGCGTGATGTGGTAAAATACAAAACGTCGGTGGTTCTTTTTCACGATTCGGAAAATAAAACGATCACCGTGGAAGCACTGCCGATTGTGATAGAGCAGCTTCAGGCGCAGGGCGCCGTGCTTTTACCGATCAGCGAGGATACGAGGCTGATCCAACATGTAACCTTATCGACAGAATGAATTTCGGAGGAGAACAATGAGTTTTTTCAAAGATTTTAAAGATGATTTTTCGGAAGCCCTTGATGAGCTCGTTCCGGGTGGCTCGCTTGCGAATGAGCATCCGGCAACAGTAGATGACAAGGTGGAGACCAAGATTGATACCGACGTGGACGCTGCTGCGGAGCTGTCGAAGTTGGACGGCCTTTTGGAGCAGGTAGCAAAGCGTGTGGATGAAGATAAAACGGAATCGGTCAATAAGCCTTCGGCACCGGCAGAACGGCCGGCGGATTATGCCAAAAGGACAGAGACCGCAGTTAAAGAATTGAAAAAGGAGAGCGCACAGATGGATACATTGGATAAGCAGCTGGACACGGGGATGGCAAGTACGGCAGCAATGAGTGAGCCGGTATTTGAGGATGAACCGGTATCGGATGAGAATGCGGTGATCACACGCAATATGAAGATCACCGGTGATCTGGAATCCACCGGATCGATCGAAGTAGAAGGTACGATCAACGGTAATGTCAAATGCAACGGCAAGCTGACGGTAACGGGTACACTGAACGGTAATTCCACCTCTTCGGAGTTCTTCGCTGATGCGGCGCGGATCCAGGGGGAGATCTCTTCCAACGGTACGGTTAAGATCGGTGTCAATTCCATTGTGATCGGTAATATTACCGCTTCATCGGCGGTTATCGCGGGCGCGGTCAAGGGCGATATCGATATCCAGGGACCGGTCGTTGTAGACAGTTCGGCGGTTGTCGCAGGCAACATCGTATCGCGTTCCGTACAGATCAACAACGGTGCGGTGATCGAAGGCTTCTGCTCGCAGAAGTACTCGGATACGGATGTTAACAGCATCTTTGCATAAAGCGTATGAAGCGGATTTTGTTAAAGCTCTCCGGTGAAGCGTTATCCGGGGACAAGGGACACGGATTTGATGAGGCGACCTGCATCCGCGTGGCAAAGCAGGTCAAGGCACTGATCGACGATGGGATCGAGACGGCGATCGTGATCGGCGGCGGAAATTTCTGGAGGGGAAGAACCTCCGAGACGATCGACCGGACGAAAGCGGATCAGATCGGAATGCTCGCCACGGTGATGAATTGTCTGTATGTCTCGGAAATCTTCCGTTATGTCGGAATGGAGACCGAGATCATGACACCGTTCGTCTGCGGCAGCTTTTCGACACTGTTTTCCAAGGACGCGGCGGTTGCGGCATTAAGCGCCGGTAAAGTCGTCTTTTTCGCAGGCGGAACGGGACACCCGTATTTTTCCACAGATACGGCGACTACCCTGCGCGCGATCGAGATCGAGGCAGAGGCCATCCTTTTGGCCAAAGCGGTAGACGGTATCTATGACAGTGATCCGCGGGTGAATCCGGACGCGAAGCGGTATGATACGGTATCGATCGACGAAGTGGTGGATAAGCGGCTGGCGGCGATGGATCTTTCGGCATCCATTATGTGCCTGGAGAATCATATGCCGATGTACGTTTTTGCACTGGAAGAGGAAGACAGCATCATTCACGCGGCAAGCGGAACATTCAACGGAACCGTCGTTACGGTGTAATGGCGGATATCCGCAGCAATACAGGGGTTAGATTGGATATAGGAGAAGGAACAATGGATGAACGTTTAAAGCCCTTTGACGGGAAAATGACCAAGACACTTGACAATCTGAATGACGAATTTACGAGGATCCGTGCGGGACGGGCCAATCCCCATATTTTGGATCGCATTACGGTGGATTATTACGGGACACAGACGCCGTTACAGCAGGTGGCGAACGTATCGGTTCCGGAGCCGCGGATGATCCAGATCCAGCCGTGGGAGGCAAGTCTGGTGAAAGCGATCGAAAAGGCGATCCTTGCAAGTGATGTCGGCATCACACCGACGAATGACGGCAAGGTGATCCGGCTGGTGTTCCCGGAGCTTACCGAGGAACGGCGTAAGGATCTCGCGAAAGAGATCAAGAAAAAGGGCGAGGCGGCAAAGGTAGCGGTGCGCAATATCCGCAGGGATGCGAACGATTCCTTTAAGAAGCTGTCCAAGTCCCCGGATGTGTCGGAGGATGAGATCAAAGAGTTTGAGGAGGAGATTCAGAAGCTGACAGACAGCTACGTGAAGAAAATCGATGACGCAGTCGCCTCGAAGTCGAAAGAGATCTTAACAGTATAATTGTCGTTCATCGTAAGAAAAGGATAGAGGGACACAAGCATTTGTGTCTCTCATTGCATATATGAAGAAAGGAACGAGCCATGCCGGAGATTCCAAAGCATATTGCGATCATTCTGGATGGGAACGGTCGCTGGGCCAAAAGTAAGGGAATGCCGCGCACCTACGGGCATAAGAAGGGCGCGGAGAATGTGGAGAACGTCTGCCGGGCAGCGTATGAGCTTGGCGTTTCGTATCTGACGGTATACGCGTTTTCCACGGAGAACTGGAGCCGTCCTTCGGATGAGGTAAAGGCGCTGATGCTCCTTTTGGACAATTATCTGGAAAAATGCCTGGAAATGTCCGAAAAGAACAATATGCGCGTCCGCGTGATCGGGGATTTAAGCAAGCTGGAGAAGAAAATGCAGGAGAGGATCGCCGTATTGGAGGAAGCGTCGAAGGATTATACGGGGCTGACTTTCATTGTAGCTTTAAATTATGGCAGCCGGGATGAGATTTTGCGTGCGGCGCGGCGGATCGCGGCGGATGTAAGGGACGAAAAGCTTGCGGTCGAAGATATCGAAGAAGAGACCTTTTCCCGATATCTTGATACCGACGGGATCCCGGATCCGGATCTTATGATCCGTACGAGCGGCGAGCAGCGGCTTTCGAATTATCTTCTGTGGCAGTTAGCGTATGCGGAGTTTTATTTTACGCCGGTGGCATGGCCGGATTTTGACAAAGCGGAACTGGAAAAAGCGATCCGGGCCTATCAGGATCGTGACAGGCGCTATGGAAAGGTATAATGGTAAGGTTCGTGCTTTTGACAGCAGCGATGAGGAGAGATAAATGTTTAAAGAGCGGTTGATAAGCGGTATCATTTTGATTGCGGTGATCCTTGCACTGTTCATTGCGGGAGGGGATTTCCTGTGGTTCGCACTGATCGTCATATCACTGGTCGGGATCAATGAGCTGCGGCGGGTGTTCGATCCGGCAGATAAGCCGGATGCCCAAGTGGAAGGCGCATCGAATAAAAGTGGAGAAAGGGCTCCGAAAGCGGTTGCGGAGGGTGCGTCTTCGAGAAAAAATAACAGCTTTACCGTGTTTTTCGCGCCGTATTTAGTGACGATGTTCTATTATATCGATCTGCGGACAAAGGTGTTCCCTGAGTTTCAGATGCTGGTTGCCCTTTTGGTGATCGCATTGCTGTTCATTTATGTCAGCACCTACCCGCGGTACCACGCCGATCAGGTTATGGCGGCGCTGTTTTCGTTCTTTTACGTGCCGTTTATGCTGTCCTATATCTATCTGACAAGGCAGCTTGCGCACGGAGCGTATCTGGTGTGGCTGATCATCCTCTGCTCGTGGGGCAGCGATACCTGTGCGTATTGTGTCGGCGTGTTGTTCGG
>JAFSYD010000265.1 GCA_017443685.1 Lachnospiraceae bacterium
GAATTTGAAGAGACGACCGTGGTATCACAGCTGATCGATGGAGATTTCTTCCGCATCGATCATATGCTTCTTACGGATTTTGAAACAAAGATCACTTTGAATAAAAAAGATTTTCTCGATAAGATCACGCGTGCGAACCTTCTCGTATCGGAAGTGGACAAAAAGCCGCTGATCTTAAATATCACGGACGGACAGATGGATATCAAGATCACGTCTGCCCGGGGTTCGTATGATGGCGACTTGGCGATCACAAAAGAAGGACGCGACATTATGATCGGCTTCAACCCGAAGTTCTTCATCGAGGCGCTCCGTGTGATCGACGATGAATGGATCAACATTTATATGGTCAGTCCGAAGGCACCCTGTTTTATCCGGGATGACGCGCAGACATACAATTACCTGATCCTGCCGGTCAACTTTACGGCGGCTTAACGGGACAAGGGCAATGACAGAGCGAACGGACGTCCGTCTGAGGGACGGCGAAGAATATATCAAGCTCGGACAGCTGTTAAAGCTGTGCGGCGCTGTTTCCTCCGGTGTGGAAGCAAAAATGGTGATCCTTAATGGTGAAATACGAGTCAACGGAGAAGAGGAAACGCGCCGCGGCAAAAAGCTCTATGATGGTGATATTGTGGATTATGGAGATTATCATTTACGGGTCGTAAAATGATCATTGAGTCGATCGAATTAAAGGATTTCCGGAATTACGAGGGGCTGGATATTCGCTTTTCCCCAAGGACAAATATCATATTCGGAGATAACGCGCAGGGCAAAACGAATATCCTGGAAGCGGCATATGTCAGCGGCACTTCAAAGTCACATAAAGGATCGAAAGACAAAGAGATGATCCGTTTTGGCTGTGAAGAAGCACACATCCGCACAAAGGTCTTGAAAAACAGCAGGGAGTATCAGATCGACATTCATCTGCGTAAGAACCGGAAAAAAGGTGCCGCGATCGATCGTATGCCGATCCGAAAGGTCAGCGATCTGCTTGGGATATTAAATATTGTCTTTTTTTCACCGGAAGACTTGAATATCATTAAAAACGGTCCGTCCGAAAGACGGCGATTCATCGATGTGGAGCTCTGTCAGCTGGATAAGATCTATTTATCCGACTTATCCAACTATAACAAAGTACTCGCACAGCGGAATATGCTCTTGAAGGATCTGTACCATCATCCCGAATTGAAAGGGACATTGGATGTCTGGGATGAACAGCTGTTGACCTACGGGAAGAAGATTATTTCGCGCAGGGAGAAGTTCACAGCCCGGCTTGCCCCAATCATGCAGGAGCTGCACGGAATGATCTCCGGGGGACGGGAGGATCTTATTGCGGCATATGAGCCGAATGTAACAGCCGGCGACTTTGAAAAAAAATTACAATCGAACCGAAATAGAGATATGAAGCAGGCACAGACTTCGGTTGGTCCTCATCGCGATGATATCCGTTTTAAAATTAAAGACATTGATATTCGTCGTTTTGGTTCACAAGGACAACAAAGAAGCTGTGCATTATCATTAAAACTATCCGAGATCAAATTGGTGGAGCAGGCAACAGGCGAAATGCCGGTACTGCTTTTGGATGATGTATTATCGGAATTAGATGCGAACCGGCAGAATTACCTGCTGGATAACTTAAATCAGACACAGACGATCATCACCTGTACGGGACTTGACGAGTTTGTGAGAAACCGCTTTGAGATGAATAAAGTATTTAAAGTAGTAAGCGGCAGCGTAAGCGAAATGGAGTGATAAGATGGATCAGGTTTTTGACCAGGAATACGGTGCGGATCAGATACAGATTTTGGAAGGCTTGGAAGCCGTTCGCAAACGTCCGGGGATGTACATCGGAAGTACATCGGAGCGTGGTTTGCACCATCTTGTGTATGAAATTGTGGATAACGCTGTGGATGAAGCGTTGGCAGGTTATTGTACGCATATCATAGTGACGATAAATCGGGACGGATCGGTAACGGTTATCGACGATGGACGCGGAATTCCCACGGGGATAAATTCAAAAGCCGGAATTCCGGCGGTTGAGGTTGTATTTACGATCCTGCATGCCGGCGGTAAGTTCGGCGGCGGAGGATATAAGGTATCGGGCGGTTTGCACGGCGTAGGTGCTTCGGTTGTAAATGCGCTTTCCGAATGGCTGATGGTGGAGATCCGAAGAGACGGGCATGTGTACGGGCAGCGGTACGAACGCGGACATACCATGTATCCGCTGCAAAGAAAAGGAACCTGTCCGGAGGATGTGACCGGTACGACTGTTACGTTTATGCCGGACAGCAAGATTTTTGAAACAACGGTCTTTGATTATAATACACTTCGGACAAGACTTCGGGAAACGGCATTTTTGACCCGGAATTTAAAGATCACGCTGCGTGATGAACGGGAAGAAGAAGCAAGAGAAGACGTTTTCCACTATGAAGGCGGTATCAAGGAGTTTGTCACTTACTTAAATCGTGGATCAACTCCGCTTTATGAGGATGTCATCTATTGTGAGGGCGAACGGGACGGAGTACTCGTTGAGGTAGCGATGCAGCATAATGACAGTTATAATGACGCCTCGTCAAGCTTTGTCAACAATATTATTACGCCGGAGGGAGGAATGCATCTTTCCGGTTTCCGCAGCGCCCTGACGCGTACGATTAACAATTACGCGCGCGAACAGAAATTTTTAAAAGAAAAAGACCAGCCGCTGACGGGTGAGGATATCCGTGAGGGACTGACAACGATCATTTCCGTTAAAATAGAAGAGCCGCAGTTCGAAGGACAGACAAAGCAGAAGCTCGGAAATTCCGAGGCGCGGACGGCGGTGGATGCGATCGTATCGGAGCAGCTGACATATTACTTGGAACAAAATCCAAAGGTCGCAAAAGTGATTTGCGACAAGTCTATTTTGTCGCAAAGGGCAAGAGAGGCAGCCAGGAAAGCGAGGAATGCAACACGGAAATCCGCCCTGGAAAGCGCGGCTTTACCGGGTAAGCTGGCGGACTGTTCGGATAAGGATCCGAAAAATTGCGAAATATTCATCGTCGAGGGAGATTCCGCGGGCGGTTCCGCGAAGACGGCAAGAAGCCGTGCGACACAGGCAATCCTTCCTTTGCGCGGTAAGATCTTAAATGTAGAAAAAGCACGTGAGGATCGGATTTACGGTAACACGGAGATCCGTGCGATGATCACGGCGTTCGGTACGGGTATTCACGAGGATTTCAACATCGAAAAGCTTCGTTATCATAAGATCATCATTATGACCGATGCCGACGTGGACGGTGCGCATATAGCGACGCTGATGCTGACGTTTCTCTACCGGTTTATGCCGGAGCTTATTAAGCAGGGGTATGTGTATCTGGCCATGCCGCCTTTGTATAAGATCGAAAAGAATAAAAAGATCTGGTATGCGTATAATGACGATGAGCTGAATAAGATCTTAACCGAGATCGGCCGTGACGGGAATAATAAGATTCAGCGGTATAAAGGTCTTGGTGAGATGGACGCTGAACAGCTTTGGGAAACACCAATGGATCCGGCGCGGCGTACATTGAAAAAGGTAACGATGAATGAAGATGATCTGTCCGATATCAATGCCGTTTTTGCAACGCTGATGGGGGATAAGGTCGAACCGCGAAGAGAGTTTATCGAAGAGAACGCGAAATACGTCCAGAACCTGGATATTTAGGCTGATTTTGAAATAAAACAGGTATGTGCTTTCTTATAAGAAAAGAAACGATTTATTGACCGCATTTAAAAATATTTAAAATTAATTATACTTTTCCATTTATGGTGCGTATCAATAGATAGAAACTTAAAAATCTTTTTCAAGATAAGGAGCGAAATTATGAAAAAGAAAGTATTTGCTTTATTGGCAGTAATGGCACTGAGTTTAACGATGGTAATGCCTGTGTCGGCAGGAATGATGGATCCGGGAAAGCAGGACGATGTAGATTCTTCCATGATCCGCCAGTATACCAACCAGGTCATCGGGCAGGCGGAAAATTGCGGGAATGCTTCTACGATGAAAGTCAGCGGTCCCTCCAATGTAAAGGCATCGGTTGTATACAGTTCGGACAGTGATAATATTCATGAAAACGGTATTACGCCCTTTGTCCAGGAATGTGTAAAGAACTCCCTGGATAAGGACAATTCCTCGAAGCTGTATATTAAGGACATTGACGCGATCTACTACTTTAACCTTACGGCGGATGAGCCGGGTCAGGTAACCTTTAAGCTGGATGATGCTTTTGTAACGCCGGGCGGCTATGCGGTAGTTATGCATTATACCGGTAACCCGCAGGATCAGGACTGCATCACCGCACAGTATGTCAAGATCGGAAGCGGCGGCCGTGTAACGGCGAACTTCAACAGCTACGGTCCGGTTGCCATCATTGCGACGAGCACGGAAAGCGCTCAGAAGATGGTTAATTCCTACTATATCGCGGAAGGTTCGGATCAGTCCGGTATGTTCTTCGCAACGGTTAACGGCGGAAACAGCACAATCATCATCATCAGCGGTATCGCAGTGATCGCAGCAGTAGCCGGGACGCTCGTATATAGAAAAAGAAAGAATGCAGCATAAGAGTATATTTTATATCCGAAATAGAATGGCATCCCTTCACGGGATGCCATTTTTATGTGCCAATTAATGCGTTTTTAATAAAAAAATAAGGAAAAAAAGCAAGTGTTATGGTATACTAAATCTATATGTGCAATCGAAAATAAAGACTGACAAGGAGTTCTTATGGACGATACGATTTTCGACCAGATTACCGAGGTTGGTCTGAAAAAAACGATGGAGACATCCTACATCGACTACGCGATGAGCGTTATTGCGTCGCGGGCGCTGCCGGATGTGAGAGACGGACTGAAGCCGGTACAGCGGCGGGTACTTTTTTCCATGGCGGAACTGCGCAATACCTACGATAAGCCGCATCGAAAATGTGCGCGTATTGTCGGCGATACGATGGGTAAATATCACCCCCACGGAGACAGCTCCATCTATGGTGCATTAGTCAATATGGCGCAGGAGTGGTCGACGCGTTATCCGCTGGTGGATGGGCACGGGAATTTCGGGTCGGTCGACGGAGACGGTGCAGCGGCAATGCGTTACACTGAAGCGAGACTAAGCTGGCCCGGTGA
>JAFSYD010000266.1 GCA_017443685.1 Lachnospiraceae bacterium
TACACCCGATGCATCGTCCGGAAGATCTCTTCCTTCTGCGCACGGATTTCCACTCCGATCTCCTCACCGATCTGACCGAGTTCCTTCTGGCACCGGGTAAACGGCATATCGGACTGTGTAAGATCCACGATCATCATCATGTTAAAAAAGCCGTCGACGATCGTCTGTGAGATATCAAGTACATTGATGTTGTTGCCGGACAGATATGTGCAGATCTTCGCGATGATACCGACGGCATCCATTCCGACAACCGTGATGATGGTTCTGTTTTTGTTTTCCGTTTTCATACCTCTATCCTCTCTGATACGTGGTCCCTCGCCGCGATCCGGATCGGGAAATCACTGCCTTTATACGGATTGTCCCCCATGGTAACCTCCATGCAGACCGTCTCCAGCGCAAGATCCGCGTAATTATTCTCTTTGCTCAAATGTCCAAGCAGGATATACTGCATCCTGTCGTGTAAGATCTTCCCGAGAAGCTGTCCGGAAAGCTCATTGGACAAATGCCCGCGGTCGCCTAAGATCCGCTGCTTTAACGGATATGGATAGCTTCCCGCAAGAAGCATATTGACATCGTGATTCGCCTCAAGCAAAAGCGCATCGAGCGCGTAGATCTCCTTTATGATGTAATCATCGTATTTGCCAAGGTCCGTGATCACGCCAACGCGGCGATCCTTATGATCATCCCTGATGATGTAAGCAACCGGATCGGCTGCATCGTGGGAGATGCGGATCGGATGGATCATAAGATCTCCCACAGCAAATTCTTCATCCGGCCGAATCTCGTGAAAAAGCGCATCGTCGATCGCTCCCAGGGATTTCATTTTTTTGATCGCTGCGATCGTACCCTTTGTCGCGAAGATCGGCAGCCCGTATTTCCTTGCGATCACACCCAGACCGGACACATGATCGCTATGCTCGTGCGTGATCAGCACCGCATCACAATCCGCCGTTGTAAAATCCATTTCGTTCATCCCGGCTTCGATCCGCTTCCCGGAAATACCGCAGTCGATCATCACATGCGATACGTCATTCCCGACACAGATACAATTACCGGAAGACCCGCTTGCGATTGAAAACAGCTCCATCCCTTCAGGCTTCCTTCCAGAAAATCTCGACGGTATCCCCCTCATGCAGCGGAGTTGCGTATTCGCAGTGGGTACCGTTGATCGTCGTCTCGACCTGTCTGCCGTCACCGGCATTCACATCAAAATCGATCACATTAAAAATATCAACAAAAATGTATTCGCGCTTGCCCGAAAGCTCCACTTTATTGCCGTTCGCCGTCACATGCAGCTTGAACGTCTGCGGCGTTTCTGCAGCCTTTGCCATCGATGCGTCCGGATTCTCCGGATTCGCATATCCATTCCTCGGAAAGGTGTTCGAATAGCCGACGCCGATGTATTTCGAAGCCGTATCCTCGTCACCGTTATCAGTCAGCGTAGCAACCTTCATGCCGGCCGGAATCTTGCCGACGATGGATTCTTCCACTTGCGACGCAGCATCTACGCTGCCGGTATTATCTGCTTCCTTCTGCGCTGTGTCCTCTGCAGCACCATTCGTCACATCGTCCTTCAGACCGGCTGCGCTCTCTTCATTTGCCGCATCCGCAGCATCCTCTGAAGCATCCTCCACGGCAATGTCCCTTTCCGGAATATCCTCCTGTGCCCGCTGCTCGTTCAAAGGTTCATCGTCCACAAGCAAAATGCCTTCGGGACGGTAGGTGCCATCTTTTAATCCGTAACCGGTCACGGTCCATTCGATCGAGAAGTTCTCGTAGATCAGCGTATCCATATCGGACGAACGGTTGTTAACGATGATATCACGGTTCAGATCCACCTCGACATCCATAAACGCCGCGAGCTGACCAACCGTATAGAAGGAACGGGTCTCGATCGCGTCACCGTTTTTGATCTCATAGCTGCCCGGCTCCAAAATACCGTTCACCTCGACGAACTTCGGACAGGTCACACGCTGTCCGTTCACGATGAAGGTCACGTACGCGTTATTGTATTCCTCCAGCTGGTCGATCCGGTGTATCGCGCCGTCACCGACCGTCGAACGCTCGATAATGACGTCGGAGTTCGGCTCCAGGCGGTCGTTCAAGCCAAACGGATGTCCGTTCATCGTCACGCGTGCCGACTCTCCGCCGTTGCCGCGGATCATCCGCGGCTTGCCGTTGACCGTAAAATTCAGTTCCCTGCCACGCTGCGGGAACAGCTCTTCGCTGGAGAAGCCCGCCTGTATCGCAGCATCCACGATCTTTAAGTGTCCGTTATCATACAGCTTCATAAATTCACCGTTCAGGTGGATCATGATGAAGTTATTCTTCTGCTCGTAAAAATTCATGCAGATACCGACCGGCGTAACGAGAAGCGGATCCTTCTTGATCTCTTTTTGTGAAAAATGGATCTGCTTCATGACTTCCTCACCGCGCAGCGCCACACGCTCGGAGATGATATCGAGCTTTCTCGCAAGCGCCTCGCAGAAGCCGTGGATCTTACCGCCGCCGCCGACAACGAAGGTAGCCGCGACGGATTTGTCGCCGTTCAGTTCCTTGATCTTCGCTGCGACATCGGTCGTAATTTTTTCCATGACAGGATCCGTCAGCTTCCACACATCCTCAGCCGGCACCTTATGCTCGATCCCCATGATGTCCTCATAGGTGATCTCGGACAGCTCGGTGGAATCCTTTTTGATCTGCTCCGCCGTCGCGAAATCCACAAGATAAGCCTGCACCAGAACCTCGGTCAGCTCGTCACCCGCATATGGGATCATACCGTAGGCCGTAATGCTGCCGTCCTTCGTCACACAGATATCGGACGTGCCCGCGCCGACGTCGACCAACGCGATATTCAGCATACGGTAATTCTCCGGGATCGCAACGTTGATCGCCGCGATAGGCTCCAAAGTCAGGTTCGCGACTTTTAAGCCCACACGCTCTACCGCCGTATACAGCCCGTCCACGACATCTTCGGGCAGGAACGTAACGATGATGACCTCTTCGATCTTCTTCGCCTTGTGCCCCTCCAGATTCGAAAAACGCTCCCCGTTCAGATAATACTTCATTACGGTGTAGCCAACGCAGTAGAATTTGTATTTTTCGTTGTTTGCAAGGATATCCCTCTGCGCCTGGTCCACGCCCAGAAGATCGAGCGTGTTCAGATCCTCTCCCGTGACGATCGTCTCATCCTCATATTCGTGCTCCACACGCGTCGTAACAGTACGAAGCACACGCCCAGCGGCAGCGATGCAGACCTCCGTCAGCTGAAAGTCGATTTGGGACTCGAGCTGTTCCTTTACCAGACCGATCGTCCGCGAAACACGGCCGATGTCATGGATCTGCCCGTCAAGCATCGCCCGTGACTCATGCTCCACGGAATACTGCGCAACAACATAAAAATCCCTGCCATCCCTATAACCGACCGTACCGACGACGTTGCGCGTCCCGATATCAAGACCGAATACATAATCCTTTTTCTCTTCTGCTTGCGTACCATCCTTTGCCATTATCTTCTCCCTTTTTTTGAGTGCCGTAACCAGTGCATCCACCTGCCGCAAAGCATCCTCTACCGTACCGTTGTTGTCGATCACAATCGAGCAGTGCGCCCGGTATTCCTCCTCCGAAAGCTGCGCGGCAAAAATCGCGTCCACCTGCACGTCCGAATACCCTCGTGTATCCTTCAATCGCTGCCGCCGCTTCGCCTCCCCGGTAAAAATATACCACAGCCCGTCGCAGATCGTATCATACCCTTCCTCGATCAGAAGCGCCGCTTCCAAAAAGAAGAATTCGACGCCGGCCTTGTCATATTGGTCACGCAGGCGCAGAACCTCAGCCTTCACCGCCGGATGAACGATGGCATTGATTTTTTTGCGGTTCGAGGCGTCGGAAAAGATCTCCCGTGATAAAAGCGCCGGATCAAACTCACCGTCCTTACCGCAAAGCTTCGTATCCGGAAAGGCATCCAAAATCTCGCTGAACACCTCCGTGCCCCGCTTCATCAGTTCCTTCGCAAGCTCATCCGCCAGAATGACCTTCGCGTCCGGACACTTTTTCAAATGCTTTAAGATCGCGCTTTTCCCGGCGCCGACGCCACCGGTGATCCCGATAAAAAACATTCCGCCAATCTCCCAACATTGATCGAACAACAACAATCTTTTGTTCAAAACACAATATGTCGTACTTTAACTACTTTATGGTACAATATATCCCCAATGATGTCAACAAAAAACAAAACCCCCGCGGCATCAAAAATGAAATACCGCGGGGGTGACTTGTCATATGACCAAATTCTATCATTTTATTTTGCATTCGACCTGCATCTTGAAATCTTCGTAATTTTTCATCATGATATCGACTTGACAAAGTATATATTCAAGTATATACTTCTCATTGATTGGAGGTAATATTATGAACACAGCAAAACTTTTCACTAATGGAGGCAGTCAAGCTGTCCGTCTACCTAAAGATTGTCGTTTTAGTGATGAAGAAATATTCATTCACAAAATCGGAAGTGTCGTCATGCTCTTTCCAAAAGAAAATAAATGGCAGGCTTTATTGGACAGTCTTAATCTTTTTACAGATGATTTTCTTGCAGAACCTATATCGTCCCTTCCTTTGGAGGAAAGAGAGGTCATCGTATGATCCGTTATATGCTGGACACAAATATGATCGCTTATGCAAAAAACAGACAGCCGATTTACGTCCTTCAAAAATTACAACAGCACGATCCCTCTGAAATCTGCATTTCTTCGATCACTATGGCAGAACTCGAATTTGGTATTTTTAATAGTTCAAAGCCTGCGCAGAATTGTCTTGCTCTCATGATGTTTCTCTCCAATATATCCATTCTTCCTTTTGATAACGAAGCCGCCTATGAATACGGCGATATCCGCCACTATCTAAAGACACGCGGTATCATTATTGGCGGGAACGATATGCTGATCGCTGCTCATGCAAGATCATCAGGAATCATTTTGGTCACTCATAACACCCGGGAGTTTAGTCGCATTCAAAATCTGTCATTGGAAGATTGGTGCGCCAATAACTGAGATTCAGATATGCCGCGGCTCATAAATCCCCATCTAACGCAGGCTAAAATTATGGATCAAACCAATCACCGGAATTGCAGGAACACTATGATATATCCGAGAATAAGAGAATTCTTCTCATCAATCATATGAATCTGTTCCGTACAACTGATAAATGAAA
>JAFSYD010000267.1 GCA_017443685.1 Lachnospiraceae bacterium
ACCTCTATTCCTCCCCACAATCTTTCCGAGGTAATAGACGGTGTGATCGCTTATATGAAGAACCCGGATATCAACACGCAGCAGATGATGAAATACATCCCCGGACCGGATTTTCCGACGGGAGGGATCGTTACGAATCAAAACGACCTGCTTTCCATCTATTCCACCGGCATCGGCAAGATCCGCCTGCGCGGGCGTGTCGAGATCGAGACCGGCAAGAACGGACGCACGAACATTGTCATCACCGAGATTCCGTATACGATGATCGGCGCGAACATCGGCAAGTTTTTGAACGATGTATTCCATCTTGTCGAATCCAAGCAGACGACAGACATCGCGGACATCTCGAATCAGTCCTCGAAGGAGGGTATTCGTATCGTGATCGAAGTCAAAAAGGGAGCGGATGTCAACAACCTCTGCAACCTTCTGTATAAGAAAACGCGCCTTGAGGACACCTTTTCCGTCAATATGCTTGCGGTCTGCGACGGCCGTCCCGAAACGCTCGGTCTCGTACCGATCATCCGCCATCACGTGGATTTTCAGTTTGACCTTGCCAAGCGTAAATACACAACGCTTCTTGCCAAAGCACGGGATAAAAAGGAGATTCAGGAAGGCCTGATCAAAGCCTGCGATGTCATTGATCTGATCATCGAGATCCTGCGCGGTGCGAAAAATATCGCCGACGCGAAGGACTGCCTGGTTAACGGCAACACAAAGCCAATCAAATTCAAAAGCAAGCAATCCGAAAAGGATGCAAAGAATCTTTTGTTCACCGAGCGGCAGGCGGAGGCGATCCTGCAGATGCGTCTGTACCGTCTGATCGGTCTTGAGATTGATGCGCTCCGCGAGGAATATAAAAAGACGATGCAGGATATCGCCAATTACACGGACATTCTGGAGAATCGCGCTTCGATGGCGAAAGTCATCATCGGCGAGTTGAAGGAATTTAAAAAGCGCTACGCAACAGCGCGAAAGACCGAGATCGATAATGTGGAGGCTGCGGCTGTCGTGGAAAAGCCGCTTGAAGTGATCGACGTTGCAGTCCTGATCGACCGCTTTGGTTATGCCAGAACCATTGATATGTCGACGTATGAGCGCAATATCGACGCGGCAAATGATGAGTCCAAATACATCATCCTTTGCAAGAACACTGACCGGATCGGCATTTTTACCGACAAGGGGAATATGTATCTGGCAAAAGTATTGGATCTGCCCTTCGGGAAGTTCCGGGATAAGGGCCAGCCGCTTGATAACGTTAGTAAATTCAACAGTTCCGCGGAAGATATCCGAATGATCGAATGCATCGAGAATCTCAGAGGGGAACAGCTCGTATTTGTCACAAAATCATCTATGCTGAAGCTGGTGTACGGAGCGGAATTCGATGTGAATAAGCGCCAGACCGCTGCGACAAAGCTAATGGACGGCGATGAGCTTATTCTGGTGGAACGCCTGCAAAAGGACGATACCCTTGTGATGTGCTCCGAGAAGAATTATTTCCTCAGGATCGATGCGCAGACGATTCCCGAGAAAAAGAAAGCGGCGCTCGGCGTCCGTGGGATGAAGCTTGGCAAGGGAGATCTGTTAAAGCAGGCTGTCCTTTTGCACAGCGGAGACAACCCGACCGTGCAAACAGGCGGCAAGGAGATCGCGCTGAACCGTCTCCATGTTGCGGGACGGGATACAAAGGGCGTGAAGAGGTAACCAAATATATGTGTGATATGTTATCGCGAACTGCAATGCTGATCGGTGCGGCGGCCGTGGAGAGCCTTGCGAAAAAGCACGTTGTGATCTTCGGGATCGGCGGCGTCGGCGGATACGTATGCGAGGCGCTGGTGCGAAGCGGTGTCGGCGCGTTTACCTTAGTGGATAAGGATGTGGTGGATATCACAAATCTGAACCGTCAGATCATCGCGACAAGGCGCACCATCGGCCGCGCGAAAACGGATGTGATGAAGGAAAGAATGACAGACATCAACCCAGACGTTACTGTAACGGTGAAAAACTGCTTCTTTTTGCCGGAGAACGCCGATACGTTTGATTTTAAAGCCTATGATTATGTGGTGGACGCGGTCGATACGGTAACGGCGAAGCTATCCATTATCGAAAAAGCAAAGGCGGCGGGCGTTCCCGTGATATCCGCGATGGGAGCCGGCAACAAGCTCGATGCAGCGGCATTTGAGGTGGCGGATATCAGTAAGACAAGTGTCTGCCCACTGGCGAAGGTGATGCGGCGGGAGCTGAAAAAACGGTGCATATCGGATGTGAAGGTCGTCT
>JAFSYD010000268.1 GCA_017443685.1 Lachnospiraceae bacterium
AGAAGGTTAAGTGTGTGGTCGACGGTGAACCGCAGAGAATGTATGTATGCACTTCCTGCCTGCGTTCGAACGCAGTGGAGCGCGCATAAAGGATATGAGAAAAGAATTTTAAGGAGCCGGTCAATAGCGACCGGCTCTTTTTATGAAGCGCTCCCGCCAGAGCTGCTCTCTTGCGTCAGAGCTGATCTCTTCCGTCACGAATTTAACATCTTTTCAAACACCGCATCCGCGCTCTCCTTTGGCGCGATCCTTCGGTAGGAGAAGCCGTCCAGGTATTTCTCAAAACCGCAGACGCTATGATACCGGCAGTACCTGCACGCCGTATCGTCCGGCGTGCGCTTATACGGCATCACCGCCATGTTTCCCGCCATGATCTCCTCAGCGATCTGTTTCGTCTTTTTTACGGCATAATCCATAAGGATCTTAAACTGTCCGCGACTGGCCACCTTACTCGTTTTGGAAAGCTCGCCGTCCTTTTTCACCTCGACGGGAATGGAAAAAGACCGATACGGCGCGTTCGACGTTCCGTGGTCAAGCGCATACAGCACATCGCTCTCCGCCGCTACAAGCCCTTTCGTCTTAAGCTCCTTTAACACGAGACCGGAAAGCTCTTCGTCCGAAAGAACCCCGCTCTCCTCAATGACGGGATTATCAATATGATAGTACAGCATAGCCGCCGGGATCACCGTCTTTTTGGACAGGCGCTCATAAGAATCCCCCACCGCCTTCAAGTATAGGATCAGCTGCAGCTGCAAGCCCTCATACATCGCCAAAAGATCCGCATCCACATTACCGGACTTATAATCGATGATCTTGATATAAACAGCATCGTCCGTCTCCACCGTATCGATCCTGTCAACGATCCCGTCCAGATCAGCAACCGTCCCGTCGGATAATTCCACCTGCATCTTCCCCTTTGCATAAAGCTCACCAAGATGCACTTCAAAACGGTTCGGTGCAAAATCTCCCTGCCTGACCTGTTCGGTCAGAGCCCAGACCGTACGGTGCAGCGTCTTTTTCATCCTCTCGTACACATGCATCTGCCTCGCCGCTTCCTCGCCTCTGTCCTCGCACCACTCAAAAAAAGCCCGCTTAGAGCTTTCGGCGAGCAGCTCATTGCGTCTTGCCTCCGATATCGTATGCCAGTCCTCTTCTTTTTCGCCGAGCAGCCTTGCATAATACTCCAGCGCCTTATGATACAGATTGCCGAGATCCCGGGCATCCATTTCATATTGCAGCCGTTCCTTAAGCCGCAGCTCATAGCATAAAAAATAGGAATACGCACACGCTGCATACCGCTCGAGCCTTGACACCGCTGCTGAAAGATGCCCCCCATGTACGGCTTTCATCACTGCACGTTGGATCGGTGTATCGGTATGCGAATAAAACCCGGCCGCAAGCAGCTTCTCAAACGCCTCCGGTTTTGCGCTTTTCAGATAGGACAGCCATTCCAGAAACGACGCTTCATCCGCTTCATCCCGGCCGCCCGCATAACGCCGCAGGGCGTCGGAAAGACTGTCGATCAGCATGCCCTCCGTCATCTGTAAAAACAGCAGCTCTTCGTCCGACACCACCGTAACAGCCACCTGCGGGAAGAGCTTCCGTACCACGCCAATGAGATACGAAGGGCGCAGCCCCTCGCCGCCGGCGGATACATCCGAATAAGAAAGCACCAGCCGGCGCGTCGGCTTCGTCATTGCAAGATACAGGTAAAACCGCTGTGTAAACGACCGTTCCCTCTCCGACGGCGCAAGCTCAATGTCCGATGAAGCGATCCGCATCCGTTCCGCCTGTGTAAGCAGTCCGCCGCCTTCTGCGGTCTTTGGGATCGCATTGTCGTTGATCCCGATAAAATAGATCGTATGTGCCGCGTCCAGACGGGTCCGCTCAATATCGCCGAACATCACCGCATCCGCCTGCGGCGGCAGAACTCCGACCGAAAGGGAGGATAAGCCCTCGTTTAAAATGTCATTATATTCCTCGATCCCCGTCTCTTCCTCTCCCAGCAGGAAAACAAGCTTGTCCAAAAGCCCGATCACGGCGCCATACATCTGTTCCGTCTCTTTTGCCTTCGCTTCTTCGCCCGCCGTATCATACTCTTTTGCCTGCCTTGCCAGCTGCTCCTCGCAGTCATGCCGGACAAGCAAAAGATACAGCGACCGCGTCAAAGCTTCCACTGTCCCCCGCTTCGGTAAACCTTCATCGATAAAAGGCGCTGTCAGTTTTTCACGGATCGAATTAAGCGACGCAAGCGCTTCATCATCGTTCGAAAGCTTTTTCGCAAAAGGCTTTCGCAGGCGCGACCATCCGCGTACGTTCGTCGCAGCCAGATAATTATCCAACAGATCCGCTTCGTCATATGTCAAAGGAGAAAACGCGCTTTTCGCATATCGCATTACGGCGTCATAGGAAAAATCAGACACAAACAGTTCCACCAGGCAAGACAAAAACTGCACGAAATGATGCTGCGTCACATCCGCCTTTGCGTCGATAAAAACCGGTATGTCATATGTGCCGAAAATATCCGCGATGTAGTGACGAAAGCTTTCCATATTTGCACAGATCACCGCAACATCCTTATAGCGAAGCGAATGATCTGCCTTAACACTTCTTCGGATGTCGGCGGCAGCGAACTTAAGCTCCGCCCGGGGATCGGAAAGACGATAAATCTCAATCGAATCCGCACCGGCTTCTTCCTGCCGGCCGTGCGTCTTTATTCCGGTCATCCGAAGACTGTCCTCATCGACCGTCTTGAACGATAATCGGTCGTTCCGATACACTTCCCCCTTTGGCCGGAACAGATTCTTTTCCAG
>JAFSYD010000269.1 GCA_017443685.1 Lachnospiraceae bacterium
CCCATCACGATCGCCGCCCGGATGAAAAACGGCGGCTCCTTTATGTATTTATTCACGATCCCGATGCCGATCAGCTGGCAAAGATAAAGCGGCAGCGAATAACGGCCGAGGAAAAAGATCCACTCTTTTTGAAACCATTCGTTCCCATACGTCTGCCCCGAAAACGCCAGCGCGACGGACGCCGATAAAAACAGCAGCATATGCGGCTCAAAGCGGTTGTCAAAATCCGTCAGGGCATATCCGCACGCAATGACGAATCCGAAGGCCTCCATCCCGGTAAGAAGCGCCCGCTGCCTTGCCGAAAGGTCCATTTTGCGCAGCGCGCAGGCCGCCTCATACATACACATCCCGAGTGTGATCTCGGAAACCGCGCGGAACACGCACACATACCCGAAGCCCGTCCACACGTCCTGCCCTGAAAACGTCCCGTGGATGTAATAGATCACGCCGAGGATCCAAAGCGCCGCCAGCGGTCCGATCACGTGGACATACATCGAATAGAAGCGGAAAGCGATCGGATATAAAAACAAAAGAGCGATCAGCATCGCCGAGATATACCACTCCACGACGTCAATATTGGTATAGGAAAAGCCGAACCGCTGCAGCAGGAAAAACTCCGGAATGCTTTCGAATAAAAAGCCGATCGTTTTTAAAAAACCGCTGCGCCAGATCTCTCTCGTAAATATCCGTACAACGATCAGAATGCCGAACGCGAAGGCGTGATAGGGAAATACCCCAAAGTATTTTTTTAAAAAAAAGTTCCAGGATTCTTTTCCGAGGTCAAAGGCGGCGCGCTCCTCCGGCACTTCCCCGGAACATTCGCGTTTTTCCGCCTCTCCGGAACATTCACTTTTTCCCGCCTCACCGGGACATTCGCCTTTTTCCGTTACGACGGGGGAAGCGCCGCCGGCCGCATCATCCCCGTATACCCTCGCACGCTTTTTTACAATGGAGGCCGCCGTCAGATACCCGGTGACAAGAAAAAAGAATTCCACGCCGAAGTACCCGCGGATGAACAGACGGATCTGTCCGAGGGCCGTTTGCAGCTCCACAACCCCAAATGTCTTCATACAGTGGAACAATATGATGATGATGCAAAAAACGAACCGCCAAAGCTCGATCTTTCCATTCCTGGCATTATTACTTTTCATATCACTTACGCGCTCTGCGCCTCCAGCAGCGTGATAAACTCCTGCTTCTGCAGGGGCTTCGAATAATAGAAGCCCTGGATATGCTCCACGCCAAGGTCAATGATCCCCTGCGCCATCTCCTGCGTCTCAACGCCCTCCGCAACGATCTCGGTGCCGACGCTCTTCGCGATGCCGATGGAGGATTTCAGCAGCGTCATCGCATTGGGATTGTCGCTTTCAAAGGCCGGCCGCACCAATGACATATCCAGCTTGATGATGGACAGCGGGAGGTTAAGGATACGGTTCAAGGACGAATATCCGGTGCCGAAATCATCGAGCGAGAACGTAAGCCCGTATTCATTCAGCCGCTTGATGTTGTTATCCACCGTATTGGAGAAGGAGTCGCTCGCCGTCTCCGTGATCTCCAGATTCAAAAAGCCCGGCTTAAGATCATACTTCTGCAAAACGGCGCGCACCTTGTCCACCAGGTCGTTTTGAATACACTCCGTAACGGACAGGTTGACCTCGATATACTCGATGCCCTTTTCCCAGAGCCGGTTCGTCTTGATCGTCCTGCAGACCTCATCCAGCACGAAATCCCCGATCTCGACGATCAGACCGTTCTGCTCGGCAAGCGGAATGAACACGCCGGGGCTTACGAACCCGCCCTCTTCGTTGCGCATGCGGATCAGCGCCTCCGCCGAGGTGAATTTGTTCTGCTTCGGCGAATAGATCGGCTGGTAAAAGATCTCCAGCCGGTTCTCTTTTAACGCGCTGCGCATCTGATGGATCAGATGGCGCTGCTCCCGCTCGGACTGCATCCCGAGCGATCCCGGCATGATCTCTTCCAGGCCGCGTTTTTCCGCCTCCTCGATCAGACGGTCCATCAGCACGCCCACGCCCGCGATGGATACCACATCATTGGGGCAGACAAAGGGACAGGTCGTCGTCAACAGCGGGATGCCGCCGATCTTTTCATTTTTCATATGCTCCAAAGTGTAGCAGATGTAGCGATAGACGTTGTTCGCGTGCTCCTTGTCCTTGCCGTCCACGGTCACAAGGTACTCGCCCTCCTTGAAGCAGAACACCTGCGCATCCTTCGCGTGATGCGTGATCTCCTGCTTAAAATATCCTTCCAGTTCGAGTTTCCGCTCCTTCGTCGCGGACGCCACCACGTAGCGGGTCTGTCTGAGCACGATGGCAACGCAGTAAAGCGTATCCTCGGCCTCAAAGTGACGGTTATACAGCTCGTGGAAGGCAAACGCGTTCAGCATCGGCGAATCGTCGTCGTAAAACTCCGTCGGGTTCGGCAGCGAGAAATAAAAGATCACCGCGCAGAC
>JAFSYD010000270.1 GCA_017443685.1 Lachnospiraceae bacterium
CATCGAAGAGGACGGTACTGTGATCGAGGAGGGTGCGCTCATTGCCCACGGCACGGACCTTGCGCTGTACCGGACGGACGGGAACGATAAGGAAGGTGAAACGGCGATCGTGGACGCTCGATTGCATGACGGGCGGATCGTCCGCATGGAGGTGACGGTCAATTATCCGCATACGGTGGACGGGATCGAGGAATTTGAACTGTTTGACAATCTGATGTACGCGGGGTAATGAAAAACGGCGGAGGGCTTGCCTCCGCCGTTGTGCTAAAAGGAATCAGTCTTCGATAAACTCCTGTAATTTTTTTTCAACCTCTTCGATCATTTTGTTCTTTTTTTCGACATCTGTTTCTTTTCGTGCGTCGGCTAAATCTTTACTTACAAACTTAAACAGCAGTTTTAATTCTTTTTCACTGATAGCCATAGCAAATTCCTCCTTTTCAGCCAATGACATCATCATCACCTCCGGGGACGCCAAAAAATACGGAATCTTATACCACGGCAATAATGTAACATAGGAGACTATAAAAAGCAAGAAAAAGCCGCTGCATAGGGCGCATCGATCATAAAGACATGCTTGTCAAACAGAGGTGGTATTGTTATTTTGTACAAAATAACAATGCCTGTTTTGTGAATAATTTTTGAACGAAAGTGATTGATTTTGGCGGAATATGAATATATAATACAGACATATTTTGAAAGGTTTTGACGGATTTTGAAAATATGCTGACACAAGAGCGTTTTGCCAAAATACTTGCAAGGGTGAATAAAGACGGAAGCGTAACGGTGGCGGAACTGATGACGGAACTTGACGCATCCGAGTCAACGGTACGACGGGATCTGATGAATCTGGCGGCGGATGACAAGCTGATCAAGGTGCGCGGCGGAGCGATCTCCATTCACGGACGTTACGGCGGGAAGGACGACGAGGTCAGTATCCGGAAGGAACGGCACACCGAGGAAAAGGCACTGGTGGCCAGTTATGCGGCTGAGCTTATCGGAGACGACGATCTGGTATATATCGACGGCGGGACGACGACGGGTATGATGCTTCGGTTCCTTACGAACCGGGAGGCGACCTACGTTACGAACGCGCTGCTGCATGCGAAGGAGCTTGCGGATAACGGAATGAAGGTTTATATTCTCGGCGGCGAATACAAGAGTACGACGGAGGTCATTGTCGGAGAGGAAGCCTGCGAATCCCTTTCGAAATACAATTTTACCAAAGGTTTTTTCAGGACGAACGGCGTTGATGCGGACGCCGGGTTCACGACGCCGGAGGTCAGGGAGTCGACATTGAAGATGCTGGCGCTTTCCCGGTGCCGGGAGCGTTACGTTTTAACAGATGCAAGTAAATTCGGGCAGGTCGCAACGATCACCTTCGGACAGATCGCGGACGCTGTGGTGCTGACGGATCACATACCGGAACCATACAGGAAATATTCAAATATCAGGGAGGTTGCAAAATGATTTATACCGTGACATTTAACCCGTCGCTGGATTATATCGTAGACGTGGATGATTTTGAGCTCGGGAAGACGAACCGGACAAAAGCGGAGATGATGTTCCCGGGCGGCAAGGGGATCAACGTTTCCCTCGTTTTACAGAATCTGGGTCTGGAAAGCACGGCGCTTGGCTTTATGGCCGGATTTACAGGCAAGGAGATCGCAAGGCTTTTATCCGAGGCGAAGGTCAACAGCCGGTTCATCCGTGTCGCTGACGGCATTTCCCGGATCAACATCAAGCTGCGCGCAAAGGAAGAGACCGAGATCAACGGCATGGGACCGGCGATCGAAAAGGATGACATTCGGAAGTTATACTCGCAGCTGGATGAGCTGGAAGACGGCGATGTCCTGGTGCTGGCAGGGAGCATCCCGGCGGTGATGCCGGAGTCGATGTATAAGGACATCATGAAATATCTGGCAGACCGTAACTTAAAGATCGTTGTTGACGCAACGAAGGATCTTCTGATGAATGTCCTGGAGTACCATCCGTTTTTGATCAAGCCGAACAACCACGAGCTGGGCGAGATCTTCGGCGTGACACTGCGGACAAAAGACGACGTGATCCCGTACGCGAAGAAAATGCAGGAAAAGGGCGCGCGCAATGTTCTGGTATCGATGGCGGGCGAAGGCGCGCTTTTGGCAGCGGAAGACGGTATGGTGTATGAATCGGAGCCGCCGAAAGGGAAGGTAAAGAATTCCGTCGGCGCCGGCGATTCGATGGTAGCGGGATTTATTGCGGGATATCTGATGTCCCAGAACTATGAAAAGGCTTTTTATCTGGGCCTTTGCACAGGCAGTGCATCCGCTTTTTCCGACAACCTGGCAACGAAAGACGAGGTCAACGCGTTGCTGAAGGAGTTGGGAAGAGATATGATATAAAGTGTTGATGCGGATAGCAAGAAAGGTGGAGTAAAATGAAGGTAAAAGACTTGCTTTCGGTCGCGAGCATTGACTTGAACGGCAGTGCTTCCGGCAAACAGGACGTCATTGAAAAAATGGTAGCCCTGATGGACAATCGCGGGAACGTGAAAGACCGTGATAAGTACAAAGCGGCAGTTATTGCCCGTGAAGCGGAAAGCACGACGGCGGTTGGCGGCGGCGTAGCGATCCCGCACGCAAAGACGGACGCGGTCAGCGGCCCGGGACTTGCGGCAATGGTATTAAAGGATGGTGTGGATTATGATGCGCCGGACGATGAAAAGGTTAAGCTGATCTTCCTGATCGCGGCGCCGAACACCGAGGACAACGTACACCTCGAAGTCCTTTCGAGACTGTCCGCGCTTCTTATGGATGAGCAGTTCTCCAATGATCTGATGAATGCGTCCTCTCCGGAGCAGTTCCTTTCGATCGTGGATGAGGCGGAAACGAAGCGTGCCGAAGAGGAAGTGGCAAAGGCGTCAACGATCGCGGCAGACGGTGCGGTTGATTTCGTTGCCGTAACAGCTTGCCCGACGGGTATCGCGCATACGTATATGGCGGCGGAAGCCATCGAGAAGGCTGCGAAAGCCAAGGGTTATAACATCAAGGTAGAGACCCGTGGCTCCGGCGGTGCGAAGAACGTTCTGACCGAAGAGGATATCCGCAATGCAAAGGCAGTTATCGTTGCGGCGGATACAAAGGTTCCGATGGATCGTTTTGACGGCAAGAAGCTGATCGAGACACAGGTTGCGGACGGCATCAATAAAGCCGATGATCTGGTCAGCCGTGCGATGGCAGGCGATGCTCCGGAGTATAAGGCGACGGGCAGCACATCCTCTGACGCTGCGGCGGCTTCCGCTGGCGGCAGCATCGGCCATCAGGCGTATACGCATCTGATGAGCGGTGTATCCCATATGCTTCCGTTCGTCGTTGGCGGCGGTATTCTGGTAGCACTGGCATTCCTGGTAGATACCCTGATGGGACACGGTGCGGATGCCGGCGGGATGTTCGGCAGCGCGACTCCGCTCGCGGCATTCTTAAAGTCGGTCGGAGGCACGGCGATGGGACTGATGGTTCCTGTGCTTTCCGGATATATTGCTTACTCGATCGCGGATCGTCCGGGTCTTGCGGTTGGTTTCACCGGCGGTCTTATTGCGGCAAGCGGTAACCCGGCGCTTTCGGGATATCTTGACACATGGACAAGCCTTGGTACGGACGGCGGATTCATTCAGCAGTTCGCGTTCGCTCCGGATGGTGTCAATACGGTGTCCGGTTTCTTAGGCGGTATCGTTATCGGTTTTGTATCCGGTTTTGTAGTGAACTGGTTAAAGAAGGTCACGGAAGGTCTTCCGGAAGCAATGAGCGGTATCCGGCCGACGCTGATCTACCCGCTTTGCGGTATCTTCATCGTAGGCGTGCTGATGTACTTTATCTTCAATCCGATCATCGGTGTCATCAATACGTCACTGTCGAACGGCTTGAATGCGATCTATGACAGCGGTGCGATCTGGCTTCTCGGATTGCTCTTGGGCGCAATGATGGCGATCGATATGGGTGGCCCGATCAACAAGGCGGCGTACGTATTCGGTACGGGTATGCTGGCACAGGCAGCAGTTGACCCGAGCCTGGAGCAGGCGGCATTCATCTCGATGGCGGCGGTTATGGCAGGCGGTATGGTTCCGCCGGTAGGTATCGCTTTGGCTTGCAAGCTCTTCCCGAAGAAGTTCACGGAAGCAGAACGCGCATCGTGGATCTCCAACATCGTTATGGGCGCATCGTTCATCACCGAAGGTGCGATCCCGTTCGCAGCAGCGGATCCGGGTCGCGTGATCCCGGCAACGATGGCAGGCGCAGGCGTGGCGGGACTGTTATCCGCGGCATTCGGATGCACCCTTCGCGCTCCGCACGGCGGCGTCTTCGTATTCGCAACGGTAGGCAACCCGCTGATGTACATCGTGGCATGGCTGGCCGGTTCGGCGGTAACCTGCATCCTGCTGAATGTATTAAAGAAGGATATCGAAGCGTAATTTTTGATAACAATCTCCTGAAATATATGCAGCCCGGAAGTGTTTTCCTTCCGGGCTGCGTTTTTGCGTGCACAGTTTTCGGACAAGAAAATTTGCATAAAATTTTAAATTTGGGGTAGGATATTTTTGTGAAAACTGTTATAATGGAAAAGTGTTTCAAAGGAGAGAACGCATTTTGCACCTTTGGAGAAAATTTTACAACAGAAAGGAAGAAAGAAAATGAAAGAATTTAAGTACACAATCACTGATCCCGAAGGTATCCACGCAAGACCGGCAGGCCTGTTCGTTAAGGCTGCGGCTGCCTGCGGCTGCAAGGTTACGATCGAGAAGGACGGCAAGGAAGTAGATGCGAAGAGAATCTTAGGCGTTATGAGCTTAGGTGTTAAGCAGGGCGAGACGATCACGTTGAAGACGGACGGCGACGGCGAAGATGCAGCTATGGACACTCTGCAGAAATTCCTCCAGGAGAACCTGTAAAGCTTGCCGACCGTATTTTAAAAAGGAGAAAGGGCTATGGAATTACAGGGGAAAAGCGTATCGCAGGGTATTGCGATCGGGCGGCTCGTCGTTTATCAGAAGAAGGATAACGTCGTTAAGCGTGAGCGCGTAGAGGATACGGCTAACGAGATCAAGCGTTTCGCGGCTGCGCGTGAGAAGGCGATCGAACAGTTAAAGGGGCTGTACGAGAAGGCCCTGAAGGAAGTCGGCGAGGAAGGCGCGATGCTTTTCGAGTCTCATCAGCTCATGGTGGAAGACCTTGATTTTATCGAGGGTGCGGAGAATATCATCAACCAGGAGCAGGTGAACGCGGAGTACGCGGTTGCCCGTACGGGAGATACCCTCGCGGAAATATTTGCCAACATGGAAGGCAACGAATACATGCAGGCACGTGCCGCGGACATCAAGGATGTCAGCAACCGGATCGTTTCCGTATTACAGGGGAATGATGATTCGGGGCTGAACGCGTCAGAGCCGATGATCCTTTTGGCGGATGACCTTGCGCCGTCGGAGACGGTACAGCTGGACAAGTCGCTTGTGCTTTCGTTCGTTACGCGCGGCGGTTCCTCCAATTCGCATACGGCAATCTTAGCGAGGACGATGAATATTCCGTCACTCATCACGGTGGATTTCCCGGAAGATGTCGATGGCAAGATGGGTATCGTGGATGGCTTCGAGGGCAAGCTGCTCGTGGATCCGGACGAGGCGCTGATCGAGAGCTATAAGAAGCGCCAGGAAAAGGAAGCGGAAAAGCAGAGGATGCTCCAGGAGCTCAAGGGCAAGGAGACGGTGACCATAGACGGCAAGAGCATTCATCTGTACGCGAACATCGGCGGCGTAAAGGATGTGGCGGATGTGCTCGAGAATGACGCGGAAGGCGTAGGCCTCTTCCGCAGCGAGTTCCTTTATCTGGAGACGGACGATTTTCCGACCGAGGAGCAGCAGTTTAAGGCGTACCAGACCGTTGCGGCCGGATTGGCGGGCAAGAAGGTTATCATCCGTACGCTTGATATCGGCGCGGATAAGCAGGTGGATTACCTGAATCTGGGCAACGAGGAGAACCCTGCGCTCGGCTATCGTGCGATCCGTATCTGCCTGGATCAGGTAGACATATTTAAGACACAGCTTCGTGCGATCTTGCGTGCGAGCTTTTACGGGACGATCTCCATAATGTTCCCGATGATCATTTCCATCGACGAGGTGAAGAAGATCAAGAAGATCCTCGCGGAAGTGAAGGAAGAGTTAGACGAAGCGGGCGTTCCGTACAAGGATGTGGAGATCGGTATCATGGTTGAGACGCCGGCGGCAGTTCTCCTGAGTGAAGAGCTGGCGAAGGAGGTTGACTTCTTCTCCATCGGAACGAACGACCTGACACAGTATACGCTGGCGATCGACAGGCAGAATGCGAAGCTGGAAAGCATCAATGATCCGCATCATCCGGCTGTTTTAAAGGCGATCCAGATGACGATCGAGAATGCGCACAAGGGCGGTGCATGGTGCGGCATCTGCGGCGAGCTTGGCGCGGATACGACGCTGACCGAGACCTTCCTTCGTATGGGTATTGACGAATTGTCCGTCAGCCCGTCGAAGATTCTGGCAGTACGTGATGCCGTACGCAAGCTGGATCTGAGCAAATAGGCGCTACGCGGCGCAAAGCGGAGCGAATATAGCGATCAAAGATTTGCATGATAAGAGCCTCGGGCGAAAGATGTCCGGGGCTCTTCTTGGGAAAACGGATCCACAAACAAAACTGTGCGGATTTTGCCCCGCGGATATTGTTTTAGGAGCCAAGTACTGTCCCGCGAACGAAGTGAGTGGCTGACAGCACTGGCATCCGGACGGACAGGGAAAGTCAAATATTACTTGCGGTAATATAGGAGAATAGTAATATGGCAAAATACATTATGGCGCTGGATGCCGGGACGACGAGTAACCGCTGTATCCTGTTTGACAAAGAAGGCGGGATCGTCAGCATGGCGCAAAAAGAGTTTACGCAGTATTTCCCGGAGCCGGGCTGGGTGGAGCATGACGCGGACGAGATCTTTTCCACAATGCTTGGGGTTGCGGTGGAAGCGATGGGCATGGCGAAAGCAAACGCGGCAGACATCGCGGCGATCGGAATCACCAATCAAAGGGAGACGGCGATCGTATGGGATAAGATCACGGGGGAGCCGGTATACCATGCGATCGTATGGCAGTGCCGGCGGACGTCGGAAATGGCGGACGCGCTTAAGGCGGCCGGCCGCGAAGAGGAATACAAGCAAAAGACGGGCCTTATCATAGATGCGTATTTTTCCGCGACAAAGATCAAATGGATCCTGGATCATGTGAGCGGCGCGAGGGAGCGTGCCGAGCGGGGAGACCTTTTGTTCGGTACGGTGGAGACCTGGCTGATCTGGAAGCTGACGAACGGCCGCGTGCACGTGACGGACTATTCCAATGCGTCGCGGACGATGCTTTTTAACATCAACACGTTGGAGTGGGATGACGGGATATTGCAGGAGCTTTCCATTCCGCGCGGGATGCTGCCCGCGGTGCGGCCTTCCAGTGAAGTGTACGGCGTCTGTGCGAAGCAGTATTTCGGCGGGGAGATCCCGATCGCGGGTGCGGCGGGCGATCAGCAGGCGGCGTTGTTCGGGCAGGCGTGCTTTTATGAAGGCGAGGCGAAGAATACCTACGGAACGGGCTGCTTCTTACTGATGAATACGGGAAAGAAGCCGGTATATTCCAACAACGGACTGGTGACGACGATCGCATGGGGTCTCGGCGGCGAGGTGTATTACGCGCTGGAGGGTTCGATCTTTGTGGCCGGTGCGGCGATCCAATGGCTGCGGGACGAGCTTCGGATGGTGGATTCAGCAGAGGATACCGCATATTGGGCCTCGAAGGTGAAAGATACGAACGGCTGTTATGTGGTGCCCGCGTTTACCGGTCTGGGGGCGCCGCATTGGGATCAATACGCGAGGGGGACGATCGTTGGTCTGACACGCGGGACGAATAAGAACCATATCATCCGTGCGACATTGGACTCCATCGCCTATCAGGTGTGCGACGTTACGGATGCGATGCAGGCGGATGCCGGCCTTCAGCTGAAGACGCTTAAGGTGGACGGCGGTGCGAGCGCGAATGATTTTCTGATGCAGTTTCAGGCGGATATCCTGAAGTGCCCGGTGAACCGGCCGGCTTGTGTGGAATCCACGGCGATGGGCGCCGCGTATCTGGCAGGTCTTGCGGTCGGCTTCTGGAAGGATAAGGCGGAAGTCATTCGAAATGTGCGGCCGGAGAGGGTGTTTGCGCCGGCAATGGACGACTGCGAGCGCGAACAAAAGCGAAGGGGCTGGGACAAGGCAGTCCGCTATGCCTATGGCTGGGCAAAGGATGACGAGTAGACGAAAGACGGATAACGCACATTTCTAAAGGAATATATTTATGAAGAAATATCGAACCATATTATTCGACCTGGACGGGACGCTTCTGAATACGATCGAGGATCTTGCGGCATCGGTGAACCATGTGATGCGGACATACGGGCAGCCGGAGCATTCGGTGGATGCGGTGCGCCAAATGGTCGGGAACGGCGTCCGCACGCTGATGAAGCGGGCGATTCCGGAGGGGGAGGCGTGTCCGACCTTTGAGGAAGAGGTCGCTTTGCAGAAGGAATACTATCTGACGCATTGTCGTGTCGCGACGGAACCCTTTGACGGGATCATCCCGCTCTTGCAAGAATGCAAAAATAGAGGTATTATGACAGCAGTGGTATCCAATAAGGATCACCCTGCAGTGCGTGAGCTGTGCTATTACTTCTTTAAGGATCTGATCACGGAAAGTGTCGGCAACGGAGAAGGCAGGCGCGTAAAGCCATATCCGGACAGCTGCTATGAAGCGATGATGCGGCTGGCGGCGGACAAAGCGGGGACGCTTTACGTCGGGGATTCCGAGGTGGATGCGCAGACGGCGGCGAACGCCGGGATCGACTGCGTGCTTGTGTCGTGGGGGTTTCGTTCGAGGGAGCTTTTGGAACAGCAGGATGCGGTCGCGGTGGTAGATAAGCCGGAGGAGCTTCTGGCATTTGTGCCGGAGCGGAAGATTTTTTCCCAGCTGCTTTATACCAATCCGGTATAGCAGCCCCGGGTTTTGACGGAATTTTCGTGTTGGATTTTTCCGGCCCCGTTATACCGATCAGGGATGGAGTCGGACAGTAAGATGAATTATGAAAGGATGTGAGTTTATGGACACCGGTGACGGTAAACCGAGAGTGATGAACGGCACAGAAGACGGGTTTGCCGGACCGGCGTTTGCGGACGGCATCTAAAGATCATGATATCTTCCTCGTTTTTTGTGTCTGACGGGCAAAGGAACTGTTTCGGGATCATTTGGCCGGCGCGTTTTTGCCGGATAGGTTCTTTACGGTTCCGCAAGGAGGAAGAGGAATGCTTCATTTTTACAAAACGGATGATTCGCTCATCCGGGAATTAGGCGGTGCGGAGGACGGATGCTGGGTCAAGCTGACACAGCCGACGCTGGAGGAATGCACGGATATCAGTGAGATGTACGGCGTTGACATTACCGACGTGCGTGCGGCCCTCGATGATGAGGAGAGCTCGCGAATCAGTATCGAGGATGATTACACGCTGATCCTGGTGGATATTCCGAGCGCCGAGGTTCGTAATAACCGTAACGTGTACACGACGATCCCGCTCGGGATCATTTTAAAGGGCAACGTGATCATCACGGTCTGCGCACAGGAGACGGTTGTCCTGCGCCCGTTCATCGAGAAGCGGGTGCGTGAGTTTTCCACCAAAAAGCAAATGCGGTTCACGTATCAGATCCTGTACAATACCTGCATGGTATATCAGAGTCTGCTGCGCAGCATTGACAGGAAAAGGACCGAGATCGAGGAGCGGATCAACCAGGACACAGAGGACGTGGACCTGATCGATCTGCACGAGCTGGAAAGCAACCTCGTATACTTCGCGACCTCCCTGCGGGCGAACGGCGTGGTGCTGGATCGTATGACAAGATACGGAAGGCTGCGGCAGTACGAGGAGGATCAGGAGCTTTTGGAGGATGTCATCATCGAGAATAAGCAGGCGATCGAGATGACTTCGATCTATCGTGATATCATCAACGGAACCAGGGAGCTTCTGTCGGACGTGATCAATAACCGGCTGAATAATGTGATGAAATACTTAGCGGCGATCACGATCGTTATGTCCATTCCGACCATCATTTCGGGATTATACGGGATGAACGTCAGTGGGAAATGGATGCCGCTGTCGGATGTACCGCACGGGTTCGGGATCATCTGCGTGGCGACGCTGGTGATCTGTATCATGACGCTCTATATATTAAAAAAGCGAAAGATGCTGTAAGAAAGGCTTATGTATGTGGGTTGCGGATAATTGGACGGACTATGAGGTGATCGATGCGTCCGACGGTGAAAAATTAGAACGCTGGGGCGATTATGTCCTTCTGCGCCCCGATCCGCAGGTGATATGGCACACCGCAAAAGCGGCGCCGCAGTGGAAGAAGCTCAATGCCCACTACCACCGCAGCAGCAAGGGCGGGGGCGAATGGGAGTTTTTCGATCTGCCGAAGGAGTGGGAGATTTCCTATGCGATCGGTGGAAGGGGTGACATTCTCCGCTTTCGCCTGCAGCCGTTTTCTTTTAAGCATACCGGCCTTTTTCCCGAACAGGCCGCAAACTGGAACTGGTTTTCTTCTATTATAAAGGAGGCGCTCGCCGCAGAGCCTTCCCGTACCATCAAGGTGTTGAATCTGTTTGCCTATACCGGCGGTGCAACGCTTGCGGCAGCGGCGGCAGGCGCACACGTAACGCATGTGGATGCGTCGAAGGGAATGGTGACCTGGGCAAAGGAGAACGCGCATATCACGGGTCTCCCGGAGACGTCGGTGCGCTGGCTTGTGGATGACTGCAGGAAATTCGTCGAACGCGAGATCCGCCGGGGGAATCACTACGATGCGATCATTATGGATCCGCCGTCCTACGGCCGGGGCCCGAAAGGGGAGATCTGGAAGCTGGAGGATGCGTTATATGATTTCGTTACCGCCTGTGAAAAGCTGCTGGTGAAGGAGCCGCTGTTTTTCCTTATCAATTCCTATACGACAGGACTGCAGGCGGGCGTGATCGGATATATGCTGTCATCGCTGATCGAAAAAAAGCATGGCGGTACGGTCGCTGCGGAAGAGATCGGGCTGCCCGTGACCGCGTCGGGGCTGATCCTGCCCTGCGGATGCAGCGGAAGATTTACGGGAAAGCCGAACCGTCCTGTGTAACGGAATTTATGTGATATGATCGGACGGAAGGGATGCTGTTTGTAAAGATGTTTCGGAACAGTTTTTATGGATGTGAGGATGAAAGAGAAGTCGGGTGAGGGTGTAAAAGATAAGGCGGATGTTCGGCCGGATATGGATACCGATACAGCAGCGGATCTTGCGGATACGGCCGGTGCCGAAGACCGCTCCGTTCAGGAGCGGGCCGAATACGACATCCGCAAGACCTGCCACAAAAAGCTCTTTACCCCGTTTGCCAAAGCGATCAACCGATATGGGCTTCTTTCCCCGGGTGATAAGGTGGCGGTCTGCATTTCCGGCGGAAAGGATTCTTTTTTAACGGCGAAATTGTTCCAGGAATTAAAGCGCCACCGCAAATTCGATTTTGATCTTGTCTTTATCTCGATGAACCCCGGGTATAACGAGGCGAACCGGAGACTGATCCTGCATAACGCCGACATCCTGGGCATCCCGCTTCATATGTTTTCCTCGGAAATATTTGATATCGTAGATACGGTGGATAAGAATCCGTGTTATCTCTGCGCCCGGATGCGGCGGGGACACCTGTATGCGAAGGCAAAGGAGCTTGGCTGCAACAAGATCGCGCTTGGGCACCATTACGATGATGTGATCGAAACGATCCTGATGGGGATGCTTTACGGCGCGCAGATGCAGACGATGATGCCGAAGGTCCGCAGCACCAATTTTGAGGGGATGGAGCTGATCCGTCCGATGTACCTGATCCGCGAAGCCGATATCATAAAGTGGGCCGAAAGGAATGATCTGCACTTTTTGCAATGCGCCTGCCATTTTACCGAAAGCTACGAGGCGCTGCATCCCGGCGAAATATCCGACTCCGCGCGTCTGGAGACGAAGAAGCTGATCGCGCGGTTAAAAGAAGACAACCCCTTCGTTGAGAGCAACATCTTCAACAGTGCACACAACGTGAACTTAAGCACCGTCCTTGCCTATAAGCAGAACGGCGTCGTGCATGAGTTTACGGAGTGGTATTAGTATTTCGCCGCCTGTGGATGGAACGAAATCCCATATCTTGTGCCATTTTCCAAATGACACATATTGTATTGAAAAAAATACAATCTTTCGCAAAAACTTCTTGCATATCCCGATTTTCTGCTGTATAGTACATATTGCTGTGACATTGATAGCGATGAAGCGTGAGGTTGCCGCTTTTCAGCAATGGAAAGCGGGTTGTTCCGTGGAGCGAATGTCAAGGGGCTTTTAGATAAGAGAAAGCCCGAGGAATCCTGACGACAAGTCACTGTACCGTAGGCTTAAGGCTTTACAGCAGCCGGGCCGATTGTCTGTTTTAAATGAACAGAAACAACGTGTGTGAAAGATATAGACACACACGGAGGAGTGTACAGTCACCGCTTGTCGTGCTATCTTATGAAAGTACGAAAAGGAGGCGACTTTTTTTATGGCAACACAGGTAATGAGAATCACATTAAAAGCGTATGACCATGCACTGGTAGACGCGTCCGCAAAGAAGATCATCGAGACGATCAAGAAGGACGGCGCGCAGGTAAGTGGTCCGGTACCCCTTCCGACAAAGAAGGAAGTAGTCACGATCTTACGTGCGGTACACAAGTACAAGGACTCGAGAGAGCAGTTCGAGCAGCGCACGCACAAGAGACTGATCGACATCCTGACACCGACGCCGAAGGTAGTGGATACCTTAAAGAGATTAGAGGTTCCCGCCGGTGTGTACATCGACATCAAAATGAAAACCAAATACCATTATTTATATGAACGGTGTTTTCGGAGAACGAAAAGGCTGTTCCGCTGTAAAGGAGGTA
>JAFSYD010000271.1 GCA_017443685.1 Lachnospiraceae bacterium
CCGAAAAAGACGATCCGCTTTGCGTTGTCGATCATTTCCTGTAATTTTTCCACTTTCTCTGTGTCCATAGTATCCCCCTTTCGATCTTATGGTTATGTTTGTTCCGTATAGCACATACGCCTTTCGTAAGCTATGCCTTCTTCAATACCGCATATACCTCATTCTTGCTCATACCCCTGTCCTGGGCGACCTTCTGCATCGCGCTCTTGCGGTCAAAGCCTTCTTTTATATATTGCTCGTAATGATCCGTGATCGCGACATCCTCCCATACATTCTTTTCTTCGTCGGCAATACTGTCACGGGAGCGCCCCTCGATCACCAATACATATTCTCCCCGCGGCTCGTTTGCCGTAAAATAAGTCAACGCCTCACCGAGTGTCAGCGTGCGCTTTTCTTCGAATTTTTTCGTAAGCTCCCGGCAAAATGCCACGCGGCGCTCTTCGCCGAGTACTTCTGCAAGCTCCTTTATCGTATCTTTCAAATGATGCGGCGCTTCATATATAAGGATCGTCCGCGTTTCACGCTTTAATTCTGAAAGCACCTGCTGCCGTAATTTTTTCTTCTTCGGTAAAAAGGCCTCAAAGGCAAACCGCCGGCTTGAAATCCCGCTTGATACCAGCGCCGTAACGGCCGCGACCGCTCCGGGGATGCCAAACACATCGATCCCCTCGTTTGCACAGGCCGCCACCAGCTCTTCGCCGGGATCGGAAATCCCCGGCGTTCCCGCATCGGTGATCACGGCAATGCTTTGTCCCTCCAGCATTTTTGCCAGAAGAACGGGAATTTTCTCAAGCTTATTATGCTCGTGATAGGCCGTCACCGGCGTATGGATGTCATAATGAGAAAGCAGAACGCCCGATGTTCGGGTATCCTCCGCTGCGATCAGATCGACCTCGTTTAAGATCCGTACCGCTCGAAACGTCATATCCTCCAGATTCCCGATCGGCGTCGCCACCAGATATAATACGCCTGATTTTCCGTTTCCTTCCTTTATCAAAACCCGTACGTCTCCAGTATTTCCTGCGTGTATTCCCCTTGTCGTTCGTATACGATCAGCGGCTTCTCAATCGAAAGGCGGGATTTCCCTCCCCGCATACCTTCGATCAGAACCATATTCGGCTCTTTGTCCACGAACGGATATACCAGCCGCATCCGCTTCGGCTCGATCCCGCAGACATGCATCCCGGATAAGATCTCCGTCAGACGGAACGGACGATGCACAAAATAGCAGCGCCCTTTCGGCTTTAACAGCTTTGCGGTCTGCTGTAAAATATCATTAAGATCGCACAAAATTTCGTGACGCGCGATCATTTTCGCCTCGTTTTTGCCGGTAAGACCGTGTCCGCCGATCATATAGGGCGGATTCGACGTCACCACATCAAAAGATGCCGCTCCGAACTGCGCGGCTGCCCCGCGGATATCCCCGCAGACGGCCGATACGCGATTCTCCAGATGATTCAGGCGAATGCTCCGCTCGAACATATCGCAGATTTTCGTCTGGATCTCCAGACCGGTAAAATGCGTGCCCGCAGAAAGAGCAGACAGCAGGATCGGAATGATACCGTTCCCGCTGCCAAGATCGATCGCACATTCTCCCTCCCGGACCTCGGTAAAATGGGACAACAGCACCGCATCCATACCGAAACAGAATACATCCGGATGCTGGATCAGACGCAATCCGTTCCGTTCCAGATCATCCAGACGCTCGCCTTCCCGCAGAATCTCTTCGCTCATTTATTCTGTTCCCTTAGGATTTCCCTGTCCCTCTTTTGCACCCTGCCCGCGTCCTTTGCCGCGTTTGCCGCGCCGTCGGTTGTAACTGCCGCCGTCATTCCTTCGGCTCTCACCACCACTGTTATCGTTCTTGCTGTTCTCGCTGCTTTCTTTTCCTTCGGATCGATTCTTCTTTACGCCGTCCTTCTTTCCTAACGACTTTGCTTTGTCGGAAGCTTTCTTCTCGTTATCGCCCTCATTCGCGGACTTTGCCTTGTCCGGCCGCCGGTCACCACGGCGGTTATCGCGTCTGCGTCCCCGTCCGTGATCACGTTCGGGTCGATCC
>JAFSYD010000272.1 GCA_017443685.1 Lachnospiraceae bacterium
CGCGTTGCGCGTCTCTAAGCTGACTAAGTTGTCGATCCGCGTGATCTGCAGCTCCGCACTGTCTTCTATCGTGATGACACGCTCATCGCCCGGAATGTAGTTCGACAAGGCGTTTAAGAACGTTGTCTTACCGGAGCCGGTACCGCCGCAGATGAAAATGTTGTATTTTGCTTTTACCAGAAGCTCCAGCTTGTCCGCAATGTCCTGCGTGATGGAACCGTATTGGATCAGCTTCTCGATCGTCATCGGTTCCTTGGAAAACTTTCGGATGGTAACCGTCGGACCGCAAAGGGCGATCGGCGGCAGAACCACGTTTACACGGCTGCCGTCGGGAAGCCGCGTGTCCACGATCGGGTTCGCCTGATTGACCTCACGCCCGGATAAGCCCACGATACGCTGGATGATATCCTCTAACTTCCGCTCGCTCTCAAACCGCTGGTCAAGCTTCGTTAAACGTCCCGACTTTTCGATGAAAATGTTGTCGGGTCCGTTGATCATGACCTCGGTGATGGTATCGTCGTCTAAGATCATATCCAAAATGCCGAAGCCCCGGATCGAGGAATATACCTGGCGGATGATGCCGACCTTCTGATTGATCGGCATATATTTGCCCGCAAGACGCTGGTTGACTACGTCCTCGATCGCTGCTTCTAACTGCTCGTCGCTCAGCTCGGAAAGAATGAAATTCCCCGATACGTAGGTGCGGATCTCATTTACCAGCTGCTGTTCTTCGTCGAAATTCATATACTGCCCCCTACAGAATATAGTCGAGGTCTTCCACCTGCGCAATCCGTTCCGTAAGTGCCCTTGCGTCCGAGATTGCGAAACGCGGTATGGAACCGCTCATGTCGGGACCCTGCTCCACCTGTGCGCTCCTGCCCGCCTCGTATTTGTTGTAAAAGCATACGAGCTGACGTAAAAACGGCAGTTCCGTCCGCTTTGCCATGATGTCAAACGCGGTGTAGGCACGGGATGCCTTGGTCACGCCGCCGGCCGTTCCTTCCACTACCCAGAAGACGCGGTGCGCCTTGTTCATTACCTTGATGTCGTCCTCGCCCATGCCGAACGCGCGGTCCACAATCACATAATCGTAGCTGTCAGACTTCGCGACGGTATCCATCAACTCCAGCTCCTCGTCCGCAGAAAGCTCCATAATATCGAGGGCAATGGCCGGCGCGGCAAAATAATATACCCCGCTCTCGTCCTGCCTTGCGCAGCTTTCAACCTTCATGCGAAGGTTGCCGCGGTGACTTTTGATCGCGAAAATGACATCGCTCATGCCCTGCTGTCCGGGGCCGTTAAAATAGATGTCCGACATGCCGAGCTTCTCATAATTCAGATATAATACGCGGCTGCCCCGCAAAGCCAGACGCCGTGCCAGACCGGCCGCAACGGAGGATGCGCCGCCGCCTCCCGAAGGCGAGGTGACAAGGATCACCATTGCCATCGAGCCGCTCTGATAACGGACCGCCGCAGAGGATGCCGAGGTCTCGGCATAGACGCTTAAGATGCCTTTGTAGATCTGCTCCGCCTTCTGGAACTTGCAGATCGCCGGATGCCCCTGATAGGATGCGACATCCATCGAATCCGTCAAGTAGGCAAGCCCGCAGTTAGCCGGAAGCTCATCCGCGGTAAGCTCAAAGCCCGTTGTGCATACCAGGACGGCAATCCGCTCGCTGCGAAGTGCCGCGATCGCCGCTTCCTTGTCCGTGTAGGAATAGAGCTGCAGCTTGTCCGCATATTTTGACGAGAGCGCCGTCACGATCCGCTGCAGGTAGTTCTTATCTGTTTCAAGAAATGCAACCTTAACCCTCATTCCATTGTTCCCCCATTCCCCTTATGATGTCGTTTTTTCGTTTTCGGTTCCTTCGGCGTGTATCAGCCATCCCCATGGTTTCCTTCCCGCAGAACCGCTTTTCGCTTTTCGTTCCGTCCGTATCCGTTCAGCGCCATTTACCGGATGTTGGGCAGGATCTGCGCCATCCTTGCCTGTTCATCCGGGTTGTCCACTTGTTCCACCGCGGGCTGAGCGGATACGGACGGCATCGGGCACAAAGACATATCCATAATTGGAGGGGAGTCGTGCCCGATGACCGTTGATATCAGATTGTTAGCGGCTGCGTCTTCTCGAAGCCGCAAAGGTTACCGCGCTTACCGCAAACGCAAGTGCTAAAAGCATAGCCGTTCGGGTATCACCCGTC
>JAFSYD010000273.1 GCA_017443685.1 Lachnospiraceae bacterium
CATCCGGGTGGTACAGCATCATAAGACGGCGGTACTTGCGTTTCATATCAGGCGGCGTGTCCTTTTGCGTTATTCCCAATATCCTGTAAGCCTCTGTTCGATCCATCCGATTATCCTTATGAATTTCCTTCTGCCGGATCTAAGACCTTGCAGCTATCCTTTATCCACTCCAGCACTTCCTGCGTATGATAGCCGTTCGGGTTTGTGACCCGGAGCACCTCCGCCCCGAGATCCGCCAGCATCATCGTCGCACATACTTCGTCTTTCTCCTTTGCGGAGCAGGCTCTTCCTTATTCTCCAAATCAAGTAGCACCCTTGCCCTGTCCTCATAAGGCATATTCCGGTCATAAAGCACCTGTCCAAATCGCTGGGTATCGTACCCCTCAAAATCATTGTAAATCGGGCTATTGCGCTTAATAACTTCACTTACATGGTCAAGCCTGACAATTATACTATCATCAAAACTAAAACCGTACTCCCAAACTCCACCAAGCTTACTTGCTATTTTTCTCAAATCTTCTACTGCATCATGCACTCGAAGAAGATCCGCCATATCCTGAATAGTCATATCTCCTCCAATGAGGGCATAAACAACCAAGAATTATAATACCAAAAAACTCCCATTTCCGACACAAATATGTGCATTTATTCTTTCTCCGGTATAGTATGGTATCGTTATGCTTCCCTGTAGAAATCAGCACAAGATCCGGGGGAAGCGCAGAGAGCCATTCTTTGCTGTTCGAATTTTCCCTTGGCTGGAAAAGTTTGACAAGATGGCAGCATGCCTGGCACTTACCGCGGACTTATACTGTGTGCCTGAGAAAAGAGGAAATTGCCCACAGCCTCATCACACCGGGCACTTTCCTATCAGCTTAACAATATCCGTTTCTTTATTTCCGGGAAATTGCTTCTTTACCCTGTCGATGATCTTCCGCCAAGATTCTGCCGGTTTCTCGTCATAGGCAGCTGTCACTGCCTCGTATCCCCAGACGGCTTCCGGGGGAAGCATCACGGACACCGGCATCCCATACTCCACGCCGCGCTTATTCATCCTGCGGTGAAAGTTCGTAATCACAAGGTAAGTCTGCATCTGCAAGCCTGCGACTATCCCCGGATAATTCTTTTCCTGTATCTGTTCAGCAGGCTGAACAGATACGCGAGGCATCAAGGCTGACGCCATGGAAAATTGATGCCTCGCCCGGTGGATTTACGTTACCGGGCAGTCGCTCAGCAGTAAATGCTTCGCGCTGCTGAACAGTTACCTTTTCCTTACCTTTTCCGAATCCGGCTTTCTTTTTCAAATCCATGGACAGGATCTCATCCTCAGGAAACATTGTGTCACCGTTTGCATCCCGGCCTATCAAAAGATCCATGATGAGCTTTTCCCTATGGCTTACAAGACCGTCCTCATATCTGGAATCAAAATCATAGCCGTCCCTTCTGAAATTAGCAAAAACCGGCAGAACTCTCTTTGTTTTGGATTCAGCTGCCGTTTTTCCCAGTCCCACCGGGATAGATATTAGGCCCATTTCCATGCCTTTCCCCTGAAGCAGGCGCTGCCCCGATTTCACGCCATATTGGGCGGCACATAAGCCGCAATATGCACGCCGTCTCCTTCATATTCCTCCCGGATGATCTGCCCGTATTTTCTGATAAGCGCAACCTTTGCTCCATCCGTATACGAAAAGATCCGATCCACATATACTCTGTTCTCCCGGATCATTTCCGAAAGCTGACCAAGCAAAAGCGGTGTTCCCTCGCCGGATGCCGCAGATATCCTGACGATGCGGTCTGCCCGTTCGTCCCGCAGCATCCCGTCAAACCCCGGCAGGTCGCATTTGTTAATGACGGTCATTACCGGCTTTCCGGTTATCGCGAGGTCTGCAAGCGTTCGGTAGACGACCTGCATATGTTCCCCGGCATTTTCATCGGATCCGTCCACCACATGCAGGATATAATCCGCATGCCGTGCTTCCTCAAGTGTGCTTCGGAACGCGTCGATCAGATGGTGCGGCAGCTTGTTGATGAAGCCTACCGTATCCGTAAACAGGATCTCCTGTCCGTCATCCATCCGGCAGACCCTGGTCGTCGGATCTAGGGTGGCAAACAGCTTATCCTCCGCCAATGTGTCCGCCCCGGTCAAGCGGTTTAAAAGCGTGGACTTTCCCGCATTCGTGTAGCCCACGATTGCGACAGTGGGGAGCGCCGATTCCTGCCGCTTTTTCCTCGTCGTTTGCCGCACGTTTTTCATCGTACGGATTTCCACGGATAAGGTACCTATTTTTCTCTGTATTGCACGTCTGTCTGTTTCGAGCTTGGTCTCGCCCGGACCCCTCGTTCCGATACCGCCGCCCAGTCTCGATAACGCCTTCCCAATGCCCCTTAGATGTGCCTGCCGGTATTTCAGCTGCGCCATCTCCACCTGTATCCGTCCCTCTTTGGTGAGCGCATGTGCGGCGAAAATATCAAGGATCAGCATCGTTCGGTCGATGACCTTGCCGTCGATTATGTCTGAAAGGTTTTTCAGCTGCACCGGGGATAGTTCATCGTCACAGAGGATGCCGCAGGCTTCGTGCGCCCGCGCCAGCTCTGCGACCTCCTCTGCTTTCCCCACGCCGATATAGGTCGCCGGGTTCGGATGCGGAAGGTTCTGGATGACGCCTTCCGCCGCTTCGCCGCCGGCAGTCTCCAAAAGCTCCATCAACTCACCGAGGGACGCCCACGCAGCTTCCTCATCACCTGTCGCCACCGCGACCAGAATAAACTTTTCTTTTTCCATAGCTTCAAATGCATAAGCCCTTAGCATAACGCAAAAAGCTTGCCACACAAATCATTTTATGAACCGCTCGATAC
>JAFSYD010000274.1 GCA_017443685.1 Lachnospiraceae bacterium
AGGGGGAAATGTCACTCTGTAAGACATTTTATTTTTGAATATCAGCTCATCAATTATTACGGCTTCAGCCCGAATACGATCAGCCGCCTGCAGCATAACGAAGGCATGAACACCACCACCTTGAACAAGCTCTGCCTGATTTTGCATTGTGACATTTCCGACATCATAACCTTTGAAGAAACCGAAGAAGAACAGGAAGCGATAGCCTCCGACAAAAAGCGCATGGAAGAATTGCGCAGTATTCATTTTTCACTATAATCACCTGTTTCTCTGCAGCATTCAAGAGGCGTAATGATCGCAAAGCCCCTCTGTTTCCTTTTCGTCCGCTGATCCGGTAAACAATCTCCATCATCTTATTTCGAAGGTGCCTTACATTGAATATAAGGGGATTGATTCGGAACATTATGAAATTATTCAGCTTTTGGCGAAGCGGGTGTTAACGCTTTCAAGGGATAAGCAAGACAAAAACGGCAGCTTCGTTTGGCGAATATTGCTGCAACATAATAGATATTTTGGGCAGTTTGAGGTTATAAGTAAAAAGCAGGAGACCCGTAACGGAACTCCTGCTTTCCTGATTTCTACTCAAAAGAATATTTCGGCTTGCCCGCCTCCGTGAGCTTCATCGCCCGTACCGCAAGCGGCAGCCCGAAGAGGGTGATGAACCCGCCCGCATCGTGGTGGTCATAGAGGTCGCCTGTGGTGAAGGATGCTAACGACTCGCTGTAAAGCGAATACGGGGAAGTGGTTCCGGCTTTGATGATGTTGCCCTTGTAGAGCTTGAATTTGACCTCGCCGGTCACATATTCCTGCGTGGAAGCAACGAACGCCTTGATCGCATCACAAAGCGGCGTGAACCATTTTCCTTCGTATACGATCTGCGCCAGGCGCTCCGCCATGTCCTTCTTTGCTTCCATGGTCGCGCGGTCAAGCACCAGCTCCTCCAGCTGTGCGTGCGCCTCCATCAGGATCGTGCCGCCCGGTGTCTCATATACGCCGCGGGACTTCATGCCGACGACGCGGTTCTCTACAATGTCTACGATACCGATGCCGTGCTTTCCGCCCAACCGGTTGAGCTCGCGGATGATGTCGGATACCTTCATCTCCTTGCCGTTGAGGGTCTTCGGTACACCTGCCTCGAAGGTCATCGTCACATATTCGCCTTCCTCGGGAGCCTTTTCCGGAGCAACGCCCAGGACGAGAAGGTGATCGTAATTCGGCTCATTCGCCGGATCCTCCAACTCTAACCCCTCGTGGCTGATGTGCCAGAGGTTGCGGTCACGGCTGTAGCTCTGATCCGCGGAAAACGGCAGGTGGATGCCGTGCTCCTTGCAGTACGCAATCTCGGATTCGCGGGAATCCATCGTCCACTTATCGTCGCGCCAGGCTGCGATGATCTTCAGGTCCGGAGCCATTGCCTTGATGCCGAGCTCGAAGCGGATCTGATCGTTGCCCTTGCCGGTAGCACCGTGGCAGATGGCGGTCGCGCCTTCCTTGCGGGCAATCTCAACCAGCTTCTTCGCAATCAGGGGACGCGCCATGGAGGTGCCGAGCAGGTATTTGTTCTCGTATACGCTGCCGGCCTGCACGCAGGGCATAATGAAATCATCCGCGAATTCGTCGGTCACATCTTCGATATACAGCTTCGACGCGCCGCAGGAGAGCGCACGTTCCTCTAAGCCGTCAAGCTCTTCCTCCTGTCCGCAGTCGATGCAGCAGCAGATGACTTCGTAGCCGTAGTTCTCCTTCAGCCAGGGAATGATCGCCGTCGTGTCAAGCCCGCCCGAGTATGCCAGAATAACTTTTTCACTCATAATACGTTCCTTTCGTTCGTGTGTTTTTAAAAATCCCCTGTAGTATAGCAAAAAGTGATGAAAAATACAATTATCAGAGGTAATCGGAAAGCCGGATGGAAAATGCGGGGTAAAGCTCCGAGGTAAGCTCATCCGTAAATGCAAACTGATTGCCGCCAACCTTTTCTACATCGGGATCAAACGAAAATACACTGGTTGTTTTCGTGTCAGGGTTGATGAGCCAATACTCCTTAACGCCATCCGTCCGATATTTCATAAGCTTGACGCCCATATCCCGCTTGATCGTTGACGGCGAAGTCACTTCAACCACAAGGTCGGGCGCACCGTGGCAGCCGTCCTCTTTGATCTTGTCCGGATCGCAGACGACGATGATATCCGGTTCCAGCCAGTTCTTTTCGCTTTCGGTCAAAAAGACGGCATAGGGGGCGGGGAAAACCTGACAGTCACCGTCGTGATCTTCTATATGACTGCATAGCTTCCATGTTAATACACTGACGATCCGCTGGTGCTCCGTATTCGGTGTAGCCATATCATACCAGTGACCGTTGATGAGCTCTGCCCGTTTGCCTTCAGGCAGTGCGCGGATGTCGTCGCAGGTGAAGCCGTCCTTTTTTACAGGTGTCGGAAAATCCTTTATATGTGCCGGGAATTCTTTTAGATGTGTCGCTGCACTCATATGAAATGCCCTCCATAGGATTACTTTTGCTACGCTATCTATAATTTATGATAACACCGCAGTTTGTGGAATGCAATTGAAAAATGGTTCTAAAAAATGTTGCAATATTTACTCAAACTTCCCAATCAGACGCCTCCACTCGCTGATCAAAAAAAGCGGGATGTTCAGTATTTCCCCGTCAAAAGAAAGATTGCGCATGGACGCGCGGAGCATCAGCCGCGGCTGATAATACTGACCGTAATGCTTCATGCCGGGAGTCTTAACGCTTTTGCCGGATTTCGTCTCGACAGGGATGATGTCGTTATCCTTTTGTAAGATAAAATCCACTTCATATCTGGAGTCCTTCCAATAATGAATCGGAGCTTCCGATGACGGAATCAGGCTCTGCAAAACATAGTTTTCGGTAAAAGCCCCCTTAAACTCGGTGAAAATGTCGCTTTGCTTTAAAAATGCTTCGTAGCCGACGACGGATTTTTTCCGCAGCAATCCGATATCTCCCATATAAATCTTAAATGCAGCAAGATCCTCATATGCCGACACCGGAAGTCCGGGTTTGGTGACCGCATAGACTTTTTTCACCATATCGGCATTCACCAGCCAGTTTAAGGCGTTTTCATATTCCCGCGCCCGCGCGCCGTTTTTTGCAGCACTGTATAAGAATTTTTTATTTTCCCGGGCTAACTGTGAAGGGATCG
>JAFSYD010000275.1 GCA_017443685.1 Lachnospiraceae bacterium
GGCGAGTCCCGGTGTATGGGTGATGCTTCTGGCGATCATGGCCCTGCTGGTGGGGCTGTGTGTCTGGGGAATCTTCGGACGCGTGGATAAGGTATCTGTTCAGGCGGACGGCACGACTGCTTCGGAAAGTGTGGCGCCGATGGTCTTTGTGACGAATTAAGGATTTTATACTATGGAACATACGAAAAAAATTCCGGAACCCGTGACGCACGGCGTGGCGAAGACGCCCGTTGTGATGCAGATGGAGGCGTTGGAATGCGGGGCAGCATCACTTGCGATGGTGTGCGCTTTTTTCGGCAAATGGATCCCGCTCGAGCAGGTGCGTCTTGACTGCGGCGTGTCCCGTGACGGATCGAACGCGAAGAATATCCTGCTTGCCGCGCGAAGCTATGGGTTTGAAGCGAAGGGCTTCCGCTACGAGCCGGAGTATTTAAAAGAAAACGGACAATTCCCGTGTATCATTCACTGGAATTTCAACCATTTTGTCGTTCTTTGCGGCTTCAAGGGAGACAAGGTATATCTGAATGACCCTGCCCGCGGCGGCATCGTTGTGACGGAAAAGGAGTTTGACGAATCCTTTACCGGTATCTGTATGGAATTCACCCCGACGGAGAATTTTGTGCCGGGCGGAAAGCCGCGCGGCATGCTAAGCTATGCGGCGGCCCGGTTAAAAGGAACCGGACCGGCAGTTGCGTTCGTCGTGATCACAACGGTCATCGGCGCCCTGTTTTCGGTCGTCTATCCCGGTTTTACAAGGGTATTTATGGATCAGCTCTTAACCGGTCTGAATCCGTCGTGGTTTTATCCGTTTATCGCGCTTTTGGTTCTGCTTTTGATCCTGCAGACGACAACGGCCTTTTTCGCGTCGATCTATTCGCTCAAGATCAACGGCAAGCTTGCGGTTGTCGGGTCCACCTCCTATATGTGGAAGGTGATGAAGCTTCCGATGGAGTTCTTTTCCCAGCGGATGGCGGGAGATATTTTACAGCGTCTGCAGTCGAACTCATCGATCGCGACAAGCCTTGTCGGGACCATTGCGCCGTTAGTCATCAATGCGGTGATGACGGTGTTCTATCTGGTCGTAATGATCCGCTACAGTACGTTTCTGGCTTTTATCGGTTTAAGCTCGATCGTTCTGAACCTTTTTACGGCACGGTTCATTTCCGGTAAGCGGATCAACATCACCCGCGTGATGATGCGTGACGCGGGCAAGCTGGAAGGCACGACCGTTGCCGGGATCGAGATGATCGAGACGATCAAGGCATCGGGAGCGGAGAACGGTTTCTTCGAAAAGTGGGCGGGCTACCAGGCGAGCGTGAATACGCAGAACGTCCGCTATGCGAAGCTGAATCAGTACTTAGGGATCATTCCCTCCTTCATTTCCTCTCTGGCAAATGCGTTTGTTGTCTTTGTCGCGGTATATTATGCGATGACCGGCAGCTTCACCATCGGTATGATCGTGGCATTCCAGAACTATCTGATGCAGTTTAGTGCGCCGGCGATGAGCCTCATTTCCGCGGGGCAGACGATCCAGGAAATGCGTACCGACATGGAGCGCTTAGAGGACGTGATGGGTTACCGCGAACAGGAGTATTTCGAGGCTTCCGCGGAAGGTGCGGATACCGATTTCGCAAAGCTTTCCGGCAGCGTCGAAATGAAAAACGTCACTTTCGGGTACTCCAGGCTTGCCGAACCGCTGATAAAGGATTTTAATCTGTCCTTAAAGCAGGGAAGCCGCGTGGCGTTTGTCGGTGCTTCGGGCTGCGGCAAATCTACGTTATCCAAGCTGATCTCGGGGCTCTATGAGCCGTGGGGCGGCGAGATCCTGTTTGACGGGAAGCCCATATCCCAGATCGACCGGGCCATTTTACCGGGTCTCTGGCGGTCGTTGACCAGGATATCATTCTGTTTGAGGATACGATCGCGGATAATGTGAAAATGTGGGATTCGTCCATCGAGGATTTTGAAATGATCCTTGCGGCGCGGGATGCCTCTTTGCATGAGGACATCATGCTGCGCGAAGGCGGTTACCGCTATAAGATGTTAGAGGGCGGAAAGGACTTCTCAGGCGGGCAGAGGCAGCGCCTGGAGATCGCCCGTGTGCTGGCGCAGGATCCGACGATCATTATCCTGGATGAAGCGACGAGCGCGCTTGATGCGAAAACGGAATACGAGGTGGTGAAATCCATCAAAGACCGCGGGATCACC
>JAFSYD010000276.1 GCA_017443685.1 Lachnospiraceae bacterium
AAGGTTATCACCTTTGGCAGAGGCAGCTGCGATTATACGGCAGCAGACATATCCTATGATGCTATGGGGCACGCGACGTTTACTCCGATTGCATTCGGAAAGCCGGCCGCGCCTGTTTCCCTTGGCGTTCCGGGCGAGCACAATGTCTATAACGCACTTGCGGCGTTTGCTCTTTGCCGCGCGATGGAGATCCCGTCAGAACAGATCGTGGCCGGCCTTTCCAAATTTACCGGGGCAGACCGCAGATTCCAGTTCAAGGGCGTCTTCCACGGGGCAACCATCATCGATGACTATGCGCATCATCCCAGTGAGATCGCCGCTTCGATACAGGCGGCGCGGAAAATGACGGATAAGCACCTCATTGTCCTTTTCCAGCCGCACACCTATACAAGGACGAAAGCCTTCCTCGATGACTTCGCAAATGAGCTTGCGAAAGCGGATGAAGTGGGCTTATGCAAGATATATGAGGCCAGGGAACAGGATATTTACGGCGTAAGCTCTGTGGATATCTTGGAACGGATCGAAAAGCGGGGTACGGAATGCCGTTATTTTCCAACATTTGCGGAGGCGCAAAGATATTACGCAAAAAAACTTTCAGAAAATGATTTGTTGATAACTATGGGCGCGGGAAATGTTGTAACCGTCGGCGAAGAGCTTTTGAAGGAAAAGTAATCCACATTATCCACACTCCGGACGTGAAAATCATGTACATCGGAATGTGGATTTTTTACGCAGGTTTTTAGAGCAAAAATGGACTTTTCCACATTGTCAACAATGCCGCAAACCCTTGTAAAATGGGGCTTTGTGCATGGAATTTTCCTTTGCATCCGAAGGAAGTTGTGCTATAATTCCTAAGGTCGAAACAAAAGAGGGAGCATAACTATTATGTCGGAAATATCTTTACACACAGCAGATGACAAGGCCGGGGTATATGTATCCAATACGTTTATTGATACATATATGAAGTCGGCGAACGGGGAGTACGTTAAGATATATCTGTACCTGTTAAGAAGCCTGTCGTCGGTCGGCAGCGGATTTTCCATATCGGCGATGGCGGACGCACTGGAGCATACCACCAAGGATATCACCCGCGCTTTGATCTATTGGGAGAGACAGAACCTGCTGCGGCTCGAATACAATGCATCGGGAGAGCTGATCGGTATCTGTCTGCTGGATCCCGACAAGCCGCGGATCGCCGGACGGGAGGAAATGCCCGTGGTGACGGATATGCCGATCATTATGCCGACGGTTCCGTCGAATGTCGTTCGGATGCCGCAGCGGCAGGGATTCGCACAGGGCCCCGATCACAGCTATTCACCGGCGGAGATCACGCAGCTGGGCAAGGATGACGCGGTTCCGGAAATGCTTTTTGTTACGGAAAGCTATCTGGGCCATCCGCTTTCACCGAATGAGACGAACACGCTGCTGTACTGGTATGACGGGATGAAGATGTCGAGTGACCTGATCGAATATCTCGTGGAGTACTGCATCGAGCGCGGTCATAAGGACATCCGATATATGAACCGTGTGGCGATCAGCTGGGTGGAAGAAGGTATCGTGACGAAGGAAGATGCCATCGCGCGGAACAAGACGCATTCGAGTCTGTACCGTACGGTGCGGAAGTCGTTCGGCATTATCGGGCGCGACCTGACTGCTTCCGAGGAGAAGTTCATCGATACCTGGCAGCAGGTGTATGGATTTGACATCGATCTGATCCGCGAGGCGTGTGACCGCACGATCTTAAAGGCGCATAATCCGAGCTTTGCATATGCGGACTCGATTTTGAAAAGCTGGCGTGAGGCCGGCGTGATGGAGCTGTCGGATGTCGTGGCGGCAGATGAAGCCTTTACCAAGAAGAATAAGGTAAAGCGGAAGCTGTCTGTGGTCAAGAAGGACAATTTCCATAACTTTGAGGAGCAGGAGTACGACTACGACGCGATCGAGCGCAGGTTATTGATGCAGGAGTAAGGACATGCCGCTGACGAACGAACAATATGATGCCATTATGCGGGATTACAACGCACGGACACTTGAGAATGAAGATTTTGTCCGTACCCGTAAAAAGAAGCTCTATGAAAGCATTCCCAAGCTGGATGCGATCGACCGGGAGATTTCCAGCCAGTCGATCGCCGCTGCCAAACGGATGATGCGGGAGAAGAGCGAAGGACTTTTACAAGAGCTCCATCAGCAGATCGCTGCGCTTACAGCCGAGAAGGAACGTCTGATCGAGGAGGCCGGCTTTGACAGGGATTATCTGACGCCGCCGTACCGCTGTAAGGACTGTAAGGATACCGGCTTTGTAAAAGGAAAGCGGTGCCATTGCTTTTCCCAGGCGGCGATCGATATGGTATATGCGCAGTCGCATATGAAGGAACGGCTGAAGGATCATAATTTTAATACCTACTCCTTCGATTATTATTCTGCCGATGATATCGATGTGAAAACAAAGCTTTCGGCACGGCAATATGCCGAGCGGGCTTTTGACACAGCAAAAAAATTCATACAAACATTTGACACGGAGCACGGGAATCTGTTAATCTACGGGAAGACAGGAACAGGGAAAACGTTTTTGTCGGACTGCATTGCGAAGGAGCTGATCGATTCCGGCCATACCGTGATCTATCTGACCGCTTTTTCCATGTTTGACATATTAAAAAAAGGAATGTTCGCAAAAGACGGCAAGCAGCCGGCCGAGTACGGCAATCTGCTTGAGCACGAGCTTTTGATCATTGATGACCTCGGAACCGAGTTTTCCAACTCTATGACGAACGCGCAGCTTTTTGCCGTGCTTAACGAGCGGCTGATCCGCAAACGTTCGACGATCATATCGACGAACCTGCGGATGGACGAGATCTCCGAGATCTATACCGGCAGAATTTTTTCGCGGTTTATGGAGCATTATACCTTTATTCATACGTTCGGGCAGGACATACGGATGAAAAAGAAGTTCGCTTAATTCATTCTAAGCACCCCGGTCATATACGGGGTTTTAGATATAAGGAACCGCTCAGAAGATCATCATATTTTTCGAGCAGTTCCCGGGCAATAGAAGGAGAAATAAGAAGGAGAACACTATGCCACGTAACGATGATACTTTATTGAGCCGTACGCCGGTCGCACCGCTTGGACTGATCCCGCTTGCCGGGTTCAAGCACCAGGCGGAGGTGGTGGACAACTACCTGGTCGAATGGAGAGCCAACCGTGATGTCTCCCATATGGACGACATTACGCAGATGTCCTATTCCGCGTCGAGCTTTATTGTAGATGCCTGCGCACCGCGCTTCGGCACGGGTGAGGCGAAGGGACTCATCAAGCAGTCTGTCCGGGGTCTGGACCTGTATCTGCTTGTGGATCCGACCAATTACAGTGTTACGTATACGGTATCCGGACAGACGAACCATATGTCGCCGGATGACCATTTTGCCGACTTAAAGCGCATCATTGCCGCGGCAATGGGGAAGGCGGCCAGGATCACGGTCATTATGCCGTTCCTCTATGAAGGCAGACAGCACAGAAGAAGCATGCGTGAATCCTTAGACTGCGCGCTGGCGCTGCAGGAGCTTGTGCAGATGGGGGTCGGCAACATCATTACCTTTGATGCGCATGATCCGCGGGTACAGAACGCGATCCCGCTTGCAGGGTTTGACACGGTATCGCCGGCGTATCAGTTTGTCAAAGGCATCTGCAAGCATGTCAAGGACTTACAGTTCGACAATGACCATCTGATGGTGATCAGCCCCGATGAGGGAGCGACGCAGCGGGCGGTATATCTTGCTTCGGTTCTCGGGATCGATATGGGTATGTTCTATAAGCGCCGCGATTACAGCAAGATTGTCGGCGGGCGCAATCCGATCGTTGCACACGAGTTCCTCGGATCGAGCGTCGAGGGGAAGGACGTCATCATTATGGATGATATGATCTCCTCGGGTGAGAGTATGATCGATGTCGCGAGAGAGCTTAAGAAGCGCAAGGCGAACCGGATCTTCGCGGTTGCGACATTCGGGCTTTTCACGAACGGGATGGAGAAATTCGACGAAGCCGTGGAAGAGGGCGTGATCTATAAAGTGGTAACGACAGACCTGATGTACCAGATGCCGGAGCTTCTGTCGAGAGATTACTACATCAGCTGCGGACTCAGCAAGTATATCGCGTACATTATCGACACGCTGAACCACGACTGTTCGATCGAGTCGCTTCTGAATCCGTACGACCGGATCCAGACGCTGGTGACGAAGTATAAACGTGGAGAATGCTAAGATATTTTCGCTGATAATCTGCCGGGGCCGTGTATCGGCAGAATAAAAAGGCACGGAGAAAAATAATCCCGCAATTCGGCATGCGGCATAAAAAAGACCGAGATTCGCATAATGCATGGGTTCCGCTTCGAGCGGAGCCCTTTTTTTAATCAATGTATGAAATAAACACGCTTCCCTGCGCGGCGAACAGCTCCTGGCCGTCGACCAGACCGATCTTGTATGTCCGGTCCTCCGACGGGTCATAAGCGACCACATTGGCCGCGTCGTAGCCGACTAAGAGGACGGCTTCATCGTCGCCGGTCTTCGCGTAAACGGGGCTGCCGATACTGATGTAATAGAGCACCTGATTTAAGGTGCACCCGGTAAGGTCAAGGACGGTTACATCCTTTAAGGTGTTCGAAAGGATCGAAAGCGGCGTTTCGCCGCGGGCAAGAAGGGCATTGACCTCGACGTTTTCCCCTTCCCTGACGAGCATTGCCGAAAGCGCCCGGGCGGAAGAGGAGGCATCCTGATCGGAGGATCCGACGGTCAGGTTGCGGAAGGTGTTCACATAAGGGGGACGCGTCCGTTTCCATATATATTTCGCGTTGGAATCGACAACAAGGCCGATCTCTTTATCCGCACGCACAATGGCGTCGGTCACGCTTGTGGTTGCAAGCTCGATGTGACTGCCGACGTATACGTAATAGTGAAGGATGTGCTCGGTGCCGGCGACCTCGATCGTCCGCGTGTCGTCTGCCGTATAAAGGTCGGCTGTTTTGATATTCGCTGCGGCAAGCTCCGTTTTACTGCGGCGCGGGGTAAGGGTGACCTTCGTCACCTCGACACGAACGTCGTCGCCTTCGTGGGAGATCGTGACCGCACGGTTCCCCTCGCCGGAGGTGTTCTGGATCGTATCGTCTCCGAGAACGGCAAATCCGCCGCTCTCCGCCGGGGATACCAGCGTCATCGTGATGGAATAACTGGTCGCGGCAACGTCGGTAATGTAGACGCCGGGACGCTCGTATTCTTTTAAGATCTCACCGTTTTCAACCGTTTCCGCGATCACGAGCCTGTATGCGGGGAAAAGCTTCGCGCCGGCCGCGTCCGTACTGATGTCTTCCTCGTGCAGCAGGGTATAGACAAGATTTTCCTGTAAAAAGGCGATCGGCCGGATAAAGTCATTCTTTATGGGAGCGCTTACCGAAAAGGTCGATTCATCCTCTAAGTCCATAACGGTCATTGTGTGGTCGCAGACCTCCTTTTCCACCCAGGCGATATACCGTCCGGAACCGGAAACGGCGTACTGCGTATCCTTCATTTCCGAAAGCAGCGTGGTGATCGACAGCGTGTCGAGGTTCACTTTTATCAGGCTGCCGTCGTTCATCATATAGAAGTCGTTGTTCGCATCCATATAGATCAGGTCAGAGAAATTCGCGTTTAACACCTGGTAGGAGCGTGTCGATACGACAAAAGCCTGTTCCGTGTTCGCGTTCGTTGAAGGATCAAAGCGGTACAGATTGATGCCGCAGCGACCCTCGTGTTCCCCCGCGTTCATATAGCCGTATACCACGTAATCCATCGAGCCGTTCTCATCAATATCCAGGATGCGGATGTTGTGTTCGTTGTAATTCGTGCGGGGATCGGACGGATCGCTGCCGCGGAAGGAAAAAACTTTCGTCAGCGTGTTCGTATTCTGATTGTATTCGAAAAGGTCGCCCGCCGTGACAAAGCTTGTGATCGTGCCGGTCTCGTTGGACAGATATTCAAAGGATCTGCCGGTAACGCCGACGGTAAGCACATTTTCCTCAATGGCAACATGCGTCGGATCCATGATCTCTTCCATCGAACGCTCATAATCCAGAAGGTACATCCGCTCCTTTGTATAGCGCACCTTAAAATACTCCTCCACATTATAGTAAGAGGGGGAAATGCCCTCGCCGGATTTCATCTGGTAGTCATACGAAAGAGCCACATAGTCCGAACCGATATCGCCAAGCTTTAGCGTGCGAACGCCGCTTTCTGCCCCTTTAAAACCATGCCAGCCAACCTGATCTATCGTGGAACGGATCGAGACGTTGGAAAGGGAGGTACTGTCCAGATTGTAGTTCGTCTCCAGATACGGGGCAAGCGGGCTGTAATCATCGGAAAGAGCCGTATTGTGAAAGTCGTCCGCAAAAGCCACGCAGTCCGTAATATGCTCGTTGTCGGGGATCATGATCCGCGTGTAGTACCGGACGGGTACATCCTCCACGGTAAGGGTAAAAATGATCAGGTATTCTTCCCCCCGCTCCAAAAGATTGGCCAGGGTCGGCTCTGCCAAAAGGGTATTGCCCTCTTCCTTAAAAATAACATCGGCCGTATCCGCGATCTTGCGTGTCGTATCGATGCTGCGCACCTCGTACGCGATCGATGAGATGTCGCGGCCGTAAGTATTAACGGCAAGCGAGATCGTCCGCTCGTCCGTAAGCGGCGTGATCGTGTCGCGCATATAGCATGCGTCCATTTCATAAAGATAGCCGTGCAGCTCATTCATCTGCAGACCGTTGTAGGAAAGCGTGACGGTCGGAAGCGTGGAAGCGGACATTTTCGTTGTCTGACCGACCGGCTTCATATTCAATGTAATGTAAAAAAAAGCCGTCGCGCCAAAAAATACGGCGATCAGCAGAAAAAATCGGATCTTAAGCTCCCGCGTGATGCTCGCTTCGCGGAAGGACAGATGATCATGGTTGCGTGCTGCCATACGTCTTCCCTCGTGTAATCTTGCAGAATATCCGTAAAAATGATACAATACGAACGAATTTTTATCAAGGATATTTTAGCGGGGATGAATCGGATGAAAGAGATCATCGAAGAGCAGATGACACGGGTGAAGGACTTTTTCAAAGAGATCGGCGGCATACTGATGATCGTCTTATCCCTTGTGAAAAAGGGCCTTTCGCTTTTGCGGCGTTTTTTTGCCTTTTTGAAAAAAGAGTGGCAGAGCTCCCGGCCAAAGCGTGCGATCGACGCGTTTTTCGCATCGCCGGGATATCGGCGCACCGTGGATTTTCTGAACAAACATCTGATCTTTTCCCATATCCTGCTCGCGCTTTCGGTCTGCTTTTTACTGGAATGGCTGTCCCGTCATTCCGCGGCGGCGGCGTTTGGTTTTGTGATCTATCATACCGGGGCATATCTGTACAATTCCTTTATCGTGTTTGTATGCTTCTCGCCGGTTTTTCTGGTGAAGCGGCGGACGTTTTTGCGGATGGTGATCTTCGCGGTCTTTTTGATGTTCGGTATTGCGAACTGCGTGATCCTGTCGAACCGCGTGACGCCCTTCGGGTTTACCGATCTTAACATGGTGGGCGATCTGCTTACGATGCAGAACACTTCCTATTTTACAAAAGAAGAAGGGATGCTGGCGGTGGCGGCGATCCTCGTATACACCGTGCTGATGGCCATCCTGTACCGCAAAGGGCATAAACAGGAGAGCAAAATGCCCTATGCGCTGCGGCTGGCTGCCGTGATCGGGCTGTTCTCTTCCATCCCCTTCGTGACCCGGGCTGCCAGCGATGCGAGTGTTCTGACCGCGTATTTCGGTAACCTGGCGCAGGGGTACCTGGATTACGGATATGTGTACGGCTTTGCGACGAGCGCGTTCGACCGGGGAATGTCCCAGCCGATCGGTTACTCGCAGGCTTCCGTGAAGCAGCTTTTAGGTGAGACGGATATGGGGCCTTCGGTCACTACGGCCGGGGACGGGCCGAACGTGATCGTGATGCTGCTCGAATCCTTTTTCGACGTTGAGGAAGCAAGCTTTATTCATACCTCGGTTGACCCGATCCCGTTCTTCCATGAATTGGAAGCGAATTATTCAACGGGCCATCTGACCGTGCCGGTGGTAGGTGCGGGGACGTGCAACACGGAATTTGAGGTGCTGACCGGCATGTCCTGTCAGTTTTTGGGGCCGGGCGAATACCCGCAGAAGACCATTTTGAAAAAAAGGGATTGCGAGAGCTTTGCGTCCGATCTTAAGAATTTAGGCTATACTTCGGCGGTCGTGCATAATAACGGCGGGAATTTTTACAGCCGCGCGAACGCGTTTTCCATGATGGGATTTGACGAATTTACCTCGAAGGAGCTTCTTGACATCACCGAATACACGCCGCTCGGTTCGTGGGCGACGGATGATATACTGGTGGGCGGAACGAAGGACGCGCTTGACGCGACGCCCGGGAAGGACTTCGTCTACACGATCACGGTCGAGGCGCACGGCGACTATCCGACGGAAAAGATCATTGAGGATCCGCCGGTCACCGTCACCTGTGAAGGGAAGGATACGGCGAAGGAGAACCAGTGGGAATACTATGTGAATATGATCCACAACGTGGATGAGTTCTTAAGAGATTATATGGCGATGCTCGATGCGCGGGGTGAGCCGACGATCGTCATTATGTTCGGCGACCACCTTCCGACGATGGGACTCGAGGAGCGCGAGGTCGCGACGGGTGATCTGTTCCAGACGAAGTACGTTACGTGGAATAATTTCGGCATGGAGAAGGCGGACCAGGATCTGACGTCCTACCAGCTGGTGTCGATGTACTTAGACCGGCTCGGGATCCACAACGGGACGATCATGGACTATCACCAGTCCCGGACGAATGCAGGGGTGCAGGCGCGTTCCATTCCTTACATGAGCGGTCTGGAAATGCTGCAGTACGACATTCTGTACGGAAAGCGATATGCGTACGGCGGTACCGACCTTTTCCCGGCGAGCGCCATTGTGATGGGCGTCGGGGATGTGGTGATCGACCGGATCTATCCCTTCGCGGGAAAGCTGCATATCTATGGAGATAACTTCACGAACTGGAGCCGTGTGTATGTCAATGGGGAAAAGGTCTCGACGACATATGAAAGCGGACAGTGCTTAACGATCGACACTTCTGAAGTAAAAGGCAACGGGGATATCATCACCGTCAACCAGAACGGATCGAATTCCACGATCTTTCGGACATCGAACGCCTATACCTATTACGATCCGTATTACGTCCCGCCGGTGGAAGAGGAAGCGGATGAAAACGCGGCAGAAGAAGCTGCGGCAGAAGCAGAGGATTAGGCACTGCGCCGAAATGAAACCGGAATCCGCCGTCAGGCAGGATTCCGGTCCTTGTACCACTTTATGAATGATTCGATATCCGTCGGCTTCGAGTAATAATACCCCTGGAAGCTGAAGATGTTGAG
>JAFSYD010000277.1 GCA_017443685.1 Lachnospiraceae bacterium
CTTTTAATTCTCTTCTTGCGGCAGGTCTGCCAACCGAAAAAAGCGTATATTCATAGGGAAAGAGACATCCTTCCGTGCCCTTATAAAAAGGAATGGCGCGCAGCTTATACCGTAGAGGCCGCTGTTGTTATGCCGGTATACGTATGCCTTGCGGCTGCTGTTTTCCTTTTTTTTCACGTCTTCACGGTGTCCTGGGGCGTGCAGGTGGCTGCGAACGAAACGGCACGCCTTTTGGCGCTGACCGGAACGATGGACGACGGGAAACTGCTTGCGGCGAACGTTGCTCTTACCGGCACGCGGATCGCGGGGGAGCATATGCCGGCCCGCCATATCCGGGGCGGTTTATTCGGGATCAACTTTACGGCGTCAAAGGTGGATGCGCAGGATATCCATCTGATCGCAAGCTATGATCTTCCTCTGCCGGTGCGGATGTTTCAGGTGAAGCATTTTACGGCGGCAACAAGCGTACGGGCAAGGCGCTGGGTGGGCTATGATCCCCATGAGGGAGAGGACGGTGCAGGCTTTGTATATGTGACGGAGTATGGCCGCGTTTACCATACGTCCACATCCTGTTCGCATATCGACCTGTCCATCCGCCCGGCGGCAAAGGATGGCGTTGGCACATTAAGGAACCGTTCGGGAAAGAAATATCATAAATGTCCGATGTGCAAAAGCAGCGGCAGTACCGTATACATTACGGATTACGGTACCGATTACCATGGTTCGCTTGCGTGCAGCGGATTGAAGCGGACGATCTATCAAATGAAAGAAGCGGAAGCAAAAAGCCGGGGTCTCGGGCCCTGTTCGAAATGCGGGAGGTAACAAATGGAAGCGATGAGTTTGCTTGGAATATTGGGATTGTGCAGTCTGCGGGACGTAAAGTATAAAAGCTTACAGACCGGGATCCTGCTTTTATGCGCGAGCATCGGCATATGGCTACATCTGTATTTTGCCAGATTGCCCCTTATGGATATGATCGGAGGAATGGCAGTCGGGGTGGTGCTGTATCTGTGCGCACATTTCAGCGGCGAAAAGATCGGTAAGGGCGATGCACTGCTTGTCATGGTCTGCGGGATATTTTTGGGCTTATGGGAAACGCTGCTTCTTTTATGGCTTTCCCTCCTTTTGGCGAGCATATTCGGGATATGTGTGATGAAACTGAAGGGCAGGGGGCGCGGCGTTGAAATGCCCTTCGTTCCGTTCCTTCTGCTGGGATATGTGCTGTGCCTTTACGCGTGGGGTGGCAGGATTGGGTAAGGAATACAAAGCGAGCTATACGGTGGAGGCATCATGGATCATGAGTATCTGCATTTTTCTGGTATTTTTTACATTGTCGGTATCGATCGCGATGTATAAAAGCGCGTATGATTTTCTGATGACAACGGAGGCGGATGAGATCGAAGCGGTGGTGCGCTTCCGGCAGATCGCGCTCGGGAAGGAGGTACTGAACATTGAATGAAAATGCCGTTACATATAACAGGAGCGGTGGCACGAATTACATGATCCTGGAGGGAGATACGCCGCTTTTGCCCTATGAGGAACAGATGCTTTCGGAAAATACGATCTCTTCGCTTCTTTCGTTTCACATTGTCCGCGCGGATACGCGGCTGCAATACTGGTATGACATTACGGGAGGGAAATCCGTGCGTGCCGTCGTTGAGCGGGAGGGGCTTACCGTAACGATTGTACGACAGATCCTTTCGTCGGTCGAGGCGGCGTATCGGGCGCTTTCACAGTATCTGATCACGGAGGAAAAGATCTGCATAGATCCGGATACCGTGTTCTTAAAAAGAAGCGCAGCGGGAATGGAAGCGAAGCTTTGCTTTTTTCCGAACCGGGCGGATGACAGGGAAAAGCCGATCGTAAAGCTGACTGAGTATTTCATAAGCGTTGTGGATCACAGCCGTGAGGATGTGACGCGGCTCTGTTATGCGCTGTATGAGGAATCCCTACAGGAGAATGCGACGGTGACAGAGCTTCTTCGGCTTGCGGACGCGCAGGAGGAAAATGCGGCGGAATATGAAAAGGAAAATGCCAATGCAGCCGGCCGGCCGGCAGAGGAAGAGCTTTTGCCAGGGATCCGGGGAGGAAAGAGCATGCAGGCAGAAGAATCGGCTGTATTGCTGCCTTCCGGGAAGGATCGTTCTGTGGCAGGCGAAGAAGGAAGGCGTTTCGGACGCCAAAAGCGCCGCAAAGAAGAGGAAGATTTCTGGGCGCCTGCCGATAATGAGATCACGATGGACGACGTGTTTGCGGACAGCGGGGAAGAGGACGAGCCATCCATCGCGGAACGAATCGGCGCGTTTTTTACCGGCATTCCGGGACGCTTCTTCGGTGGTGTCCAAAAAAAGAAGGAAGAGATTTTTCCGCCGAAGGATTTGGAGGAAGATCTGATCTATGATCCGCATACGGACTACTCGGAGCCGACCGTTCTGCTTTCCGCTGACGCGGACAGCTGCTTCGGAAAGCTGATCTATGAAGGAAAAGAGGGAGAGCAGGATTATATGATTGACAGCGACGAGTTCTCGATCGGTACAAGCAAGAAGGGGAACCAGGCGGTGCTGCGCTCGC
>JAFSYD010000278.1 GCA_017443685.1 Lachnospiraceae bacterium
CGGGTATCGAGCCGATTCCGCCGAACACTGCCGCCGTAAACGCCTTAATCCCGGGCAACGCTCCGGTATAAGGATTCAGCACGTGGTACTGGCTGCAAAGAAGCACGCCCGCGATCGCCGCAAGACCGGAACCGATCGCAAAGGTCAGCGAGATCGTACTGTTGACGTTGACCCCCATGAGCATGGCTGCGTCTTTGTCCTCGGACACGGCAAGCATGGCCTGACCGGCTTTTGTCTTCCTGATAAAAGTCATCAGCGCGATCATAATGACGATGCATACGATGATCGTAAAGATCGTGGCTCCCGGAATTTTCAATGCACCGCCGAACAGGACAAGCGCCGGCAGCCCCAGCACATCGGGGAAGGATTTGGAATCGGAACCAAACAAAAGCAGCGCGATGTTCTGCAAAAAGTAACTGACGCCGATCGCCGTGATCAGTACCGCAAGACTCGCTGCGCGGCGCAGCGGCTTATAGGCAACCTTTTCGATGGTGATCCCCAAAAGCGTACAGACCGCAACGGAAACAGCGATCGACACAAACGGGTTCCAGCCGAAGGAATTCACCGCGTAAAATACGACGTAGCTTCCGATCATTATGACGTCGCCGTGCGCAAAATTCAGCATTTTCGCAATACCGTAGACCATCGTATAGCCTAATGCCATGATCGCGTAAATGCTGCCCAAGCTGATACCGGCAATTAAATAGGAAATAAAGCTCATTATAAATGTCCTATGCCTTTCCTTTTAAACAAAGGGGATACATTAAATGTACCCCCTTGTACGTAAGTCTCTGTGAAAAATGCCCGTGCGGCTTAGTCCATAGCCTTGTAAGCACCGTTCTCAATGACGACTGCCTTCGGCGCCTTGTTGACCGCACCGTTCTCATCCCACTGCATGGAATCACCGGTGATGCCGCCTTCAAAGGTTATATCCGACATAACCGGGAGCACCGCGTCGCAGATATCCGAAGCGCTCATATCCGGTGTTGCGCCTGCCTCTTCCAGCGCCGCCTTGATGATATAGATCGCATCGTATGCATCCGCGCCGAACTGATTCGGAACATCGCCGTAAGCTTCCTGATACTTTGCAACGAAGTTCTGCGTCTTCTCATCATCCGCATCCGCCGAGAACGGGGTCAGGAGCATAACGCCTTCCGCCAGGGAAGTGTCAAAGCCTTCCAGCGTCAGGATACCGTCCATACCGTCAACGCCGAAGAACGTCGGTGCATAGCCCATATCCTTTGCCTGCTGTAAAATGATCGAAGCTTCCTGATAATAGATCGGCAGGAATACCAGTTCCGCGCCGTTCTCCTGTGCCTTCTGCAGCTGTGTGGAGAAATCGGTCTTCGTGTCATCCGTAAATGCCGTATCGGAAACAACCACTAAGCCCTTCGCCTCCGACTCGCTGATGAATGTATCGTGGATTCCCTGCGAATATACATCCGCACTGTTGTAGATCACCGCGACCTTGGAAACGCCGTCCAGCGAATCCGCAATATAGTCAGCGGAAGCCGTACCCTGATTCGGGTCGGTAAAGCATACCTGATAAACGTTATCGTTATTGTCGATGACATCCGTTGAAGAAGCCGACGGTGTGATCTCAAACATATGATCCGCACTCGACTCCGTCGAAACCGCGATACACGGAGATGTGGTAACCGTACCCATCAGGACCTGCATACCCCAGTCCTTCAATGAGTTGTAGGCGTTGACCGACTTCTCGGGATCATGTACGTCGTCCTCAAAGCGGTAAGCAACCTGATACCCGTTAATGCCGCCCGCTTCGTTGATCTCATCAACCGCGATCTGCGCCGCATTCATAACGCAGGAGCCGTAAATCGCCGCAGCACCCGTCGTCGGTCCGATACCGCCGATGTAAAACGTATCCGCACCGCCCGCAGAACCCGTGCTGCCGGAACCGCCTTTGCTGCCTGCCGCGCCGCAGCCCGCAAGCATCGTAACGCCTAATGCCGCTACCGTCATCAAACTCAATAATCTCTTTTTCATACTCATTCCTCCTCGCTGACAGCCTATAAACTATCCACATAATGTTACATTTTGTGTGGGGGAATGTCAAGATTTTTCAGAAACTTTATGAAATGAAGATTTAAAATGCACCTCAGCACACATCAGAGTATATCACAAAAAACTTCCAATTCCTTGCGAGCGATCTTATTTTTTAAATCCTTAAATTCAACCGTTCTTTCTTTCATTATAAAATCCTCCTCAATATAGAAAAAACTTAATAATTTCTTTTCAATATATTATACGATTCTAAGAGAAAAATGGCTAATCATTTCAAAAAATATTTTCAGGAAAAAAACAAAAGAGCCGGAATCACTTCCCGACTCTTCCTTCGAATTCACGTGCGTGAGAGGATTCGAACCCCCGACACCTTGGTCCGTAGCCAAGTGCTCTATCCAGCTGAGCTA
>JAFSYD010000279.1 GCA_017443685.1 Lachnospiraceae bacterium
ACGGAACATACAGTCGCTTCACAACCGACAACCCCGTCAGATCAATATATACCCTTCCTCCACTATAATAATTCGGATTATAGGAAAACAATTTTTTCTCAATTTTTCCGGTCGATGCAGAAACGTAATATACACCCGCTTGTACAACCGTATTCGAACCATCTTGGGATTCTTGTCCCGCCACCTCATATACGTTGACAAATTCTGCATCCACCGTAACATTCGACGAAGGCATCGTGAATGTCAGCTCACTCGCTCCTGTTCTCGCATCCGTCTCCGAAAAAACAACATTCGATACCTCTGTCCCTTGTGCATCTTTTACGGTATAGCTTAAAACACGGCAATTCGAATCCGGAGTCAATGTTACAGAAGCATTAGCACCTGCTTTTGCAGACGATGCAGAAGCACTTATACTTCCTCCCGTTACTGCTTCCGTCGTGACCGTATACTCTTCTTCCTGTTTTTTTGTCTCCTCCTGCGCAGTCGAAGCACTGTCGGAAGAACCGCTGTCCGTGGAACCGCTGCTCGATGAACTTTCCGCCGTCCCGCTATCCGTCGTCCCTGAAGAACCTGCTTCACCCGATGAACCTGCCGCGCTTGAAGTCCCCGACGAGCCGCTCGAAGTCCCCGTGGAACTGCTGCCGGACGAACTCGACGAACTGCTTGACGAACTTGACGAGCTCGACGAACCGCTGTTCACCATGATGCCGTCCGCGGTTGCCTGTGTGGACGCCGTATTTGCTGCTGCCGCATTCTGCTGCCCCGCTGCATTCGCCGCATTCTCCTGCTCCACGTTCTGCCCCAGGACGTTCTCTTCCGCGTCAGCCTGATTCCCGGGCTGTTGTTGGCCCGCGCCCTGCGCCGCATTCTGCGCACCATCAGCGTTCTGCCCTGCGGCACCGTTGGCGTTCTGACCAGCCGCAGCATCGGCATTCTGTCCGTCCACCTGTCCGTCAGCGCCCTGCGCTTGGGCATTCTCTTCTGCTGCCGCGCCATCCTGCTGCCCTTCAGCGCCTTCCGCCGCATCCACCGGCACTGTTGCCTGTTCGGGATCCTCCCCACGGTCTATCGCCTGCTGGATCTTTTCCGCCCTCTCGACGACCTTCTCCGCGGACATGCCTGTTTCCTCGGCGACACGGGAAAGCACCTCCGGATTCGACGCTAACTGCGTGATCACGAAGCTCGGCAGAGTGTTGACATCGAATTTCTCGACCGTAAAGGTGATGCTGTCCTGTCCCTCCTCCTCGTTATGGAAATAGGTCTTGATCGACTCGCCGGCATTTACTTCGATCTCACGCTGTCCGCCCGTTTGCGGATTGGTCGAGAGCACATGCACCTTTCCCGAGGTCAGGTGCAGCTCCGTAACACCCGATGCCTTGTTGACCGTGATATACCCGGAGGTTCCGCGGATGCCGACCAGCGTCGTGCTCGTCTCCACATCAAATTCCTCATCTGCCGCCAGCTTCTCGGTCGTATAGAAAAACAGCCCGCCATCCGTCAGATTCACCTTAAGCTTCTTCCCATCCTGATTGAACTCGGCGCGGCTATCCTCATCCAAGCCCACCGCCTTCGTCGCATCCAGACCGATGTCCACCGAGCTTTCATCCCCGGTCGATATGGCGTTGCCATTGTGCAGCATCATATCCTCACGCAGCGTTGCTTCCTGGCCGTTCGCTTCCAGCTTCACCTCACCGATGTAGTTCAAAAGCTTCATCGTCGTTGCCGTCAGGTCTTCTTTCTTTCCGCAGCCGTTAAAAAGAAGCGTTGCCGATACCATCGCAAGCACTAGCATATAAGCTGTAATCTTTTTCATTGTAAATACTTTTCGTTTCATGTGGGACTTCCTTCCAAAAATTTCCTCGTTTCCCGACGGTCAGATTGTAACATAATCGTAACATTTTTCAAGTGCAAAACTGCATAATATTCACCGCATTTGCAGCAAAAAGTTACTGTTCAGCCCCGAGCCACGCACTTGCTGCGTGGCTGCGGGCAGAAAAACTGAAGTTTACAGGCCGCATCGGTATTTTCCATGGCGTAAGCCCACCGATGCGGCGTTGCAATTCGGCGCATTGGTAATGCGCTGAATTGTAACAGCAAAAAAGATCCCCGCCTAAGCAGGGACCTTCCTTTTAACGTTCGTTACCCGATCCGATCAGCAAACAAACAACCCGTCATCATCCGCGTCGATCGTGATCGTATCACCAATCGAAACTTTTCCTTCCAGGATCACCTTCGCCGCCATCGTCTCCACATGCTTCTGCAAAAACCGCTTCAGCGGCCGTGCGCCGTACACCGGATCGTAAGCCTCCTTCGCCACGTACTCTTTTGCCGCATCGGAAAGCTCCACCGCAAGCTGCCGGTCCGTAAGCCGCTCGTTCAGCTCATTTAACAGCAGCGTCACGATGTGCCCGATATTATCTCTGGTAAGCGGACGGAACATAATGATCTCATCAAGCCGGTTCAAAAACTCCGGCCGGAAGGAACCGCGCAAAAGCTCCATCACCTGACCTTCCGCCGACTCTTCGATCGTTCCGTCTTCCTTTGTCCCCTCCAGCAGGAACTCCGACCCCAGATTCGATGTCATAATGATGATCGTGTTTTTAAAATCGACGGTACGCCCGCGCGAATCGGTGATCCGCCCGTCGTCAAGCACCTGCAAAAGGACATTGAATACATCCGGATGCGCCTTCTCCACCTCGTCAAAGAGAACGACCGAATACGGCTTTCTGCGGACGGCTTCGGTCAGCTGTCCGCCCTCGTCGTAGCCGACGTATCCCGGAGGCGCTCCGATCAGACGCGATACCGAATACTTCTCCATATACTCCGACATATCGATCCGGACGATGTTGTTCTCATCGTCAAAAAGAGCTTCCGCCAATGTCTTCGCCAGCTCCGTTTTCCCGACGCCCGTCGGCCCCAAAAACAGGAACGAACCGATCGGCTTGCCCGGATCCGTGATGCCCGCACGTGACCGGATGATCGCCTCAGACACCTTCTCCACCGCTTCATCCTGCCCGACAACGCGCTTATGCAGCTCGTCCGCAAGTTGTAAGGTCTTGTTGCGTTCGGACTCGTTTAACTTCGCGACCGGAATGCCCGTCCAGCGGGATACGATCGCCTCGATCTCGTCTGAATCCACACTCTCATGCACAAGCGTGATCTGCTTTGCCTTCAGCGCTTCCTCTTCCTCCTCTTTCTGTGAAATGAGCTGCGGCAGAGTACCGTATTCGAGCTCAGCGGCTTTGTTTAAATCATAACTGTTCTTCGCCATCTCGATCTCGGCACGCACACTCTCAATCTGTTCGCGCAGCTGGGAAACCCTGCTTACCGCTTCCTTTTCGTTTTCCCACTGCGCCTTCTTTGCATTCAGACCGTCACGCAGTTCGGAAAGCTCCTTTTGCAGTGCGTTAAGCCGCTCCCTGCTTAACGGATCGCTTTCCTTTTTCAACGCTGTTTCCTCAATCTCAAGCTGCATAACCTTCCGGTTCAGCTCATCGACTTCGGTCGGCATCGAATCCAATTCCGTCTTGATGGAAGCGCATGCTTCATCCACAAGGTCGATCGCCTTATCCGGCAGAAAACGGTCGGAAATGTAACGATCGGAAAGCATCGCAGCCGACACAAGAGCTGCGTCCGTAATCTTCACGCCGTGATATACTTCATAGCGTTCCTTGATCCCCCGCAGAATGGAGATCGTATCCTCCACCGTCGGCTCATCCACCATGACCGGCTGGAACCGACGTTCCAGCGCCGCATCCTCTTCGACATACTCCCGGTACTCGTCAAGTGTCGTCGCACCGATGCAGTGCAGCTCGCCTCTCGCCAGCATCGGCTTTAAAAGGTTGCCCGCGTCCATTGCGCCGTCGGTCTTGCCCGCACCGACGATCGTGTGCAGCTCATCAATGAACAGAATGATCTGCCCGTCGGAATTCTTCACATCGTTCAAAACGGCCTTCAGCCGCTCTTCGAACTCGCCGCGGTATTTTGCTCCGGCGATCAGCGCCCCCATGTCAAGGGCAAACAGCTTGTGATCCTTTAGCCCGTCCGGCACATCACCGTGTGCGATCCGCAGCGCCAGTCCTTCGACGACCGCCGTCTTGCCGACGCCCGGCTCGCCGATGAGCACCGGATTATTCTTCGTCTTACGGGATAAGATACGGACAACGTTGCGGATCTCCGCGTCACGCCCGATCACCGGATCGAGCTTCTGTTCACGGGCACGCTCCACCATATCGTAGCCATATTTTTCCAGGGTATCGTAAGTCGCCTCCGGGTTGTCCGAGGTCACGCGCTGGTTGCCGCGGACAGACGAAAGTGCTTCCAGAAAGCGGTCCCTCGTCAGACCGAATTCCCTAAATTTATCCTTTATCGCACGGTTCGGGCGGTTGATCATCGACAGGAACAAATGCTCCACCGATACGTATTCATCGCCCATCCGCTTCGCCTCATCCTCGGCGTGGATCAGTACGTCGTTTAAGTTCTTACCGATATAGACATTGCCGCCCGAAACCTTCGGTCTTGCTTCCACAAGGCTGCTGCAGTCATTCGTAAAATACGGCAGATTAATCTCCATTTTCTCGATCAGCCGCGGGATCAGACCGTCCTCCTGCTGCACCAGCGCAAGCAGCAGATGCTCCTGCTCGATCTCCTGATTGCCGTAATCATAGGCGAGCTTCTCCGCCGCATTGACGGACTCCAAAGATTTTTGTGTGAATTTCTGTATATTCATAACCAGCGCCCTCCTCTCTGCTGCTTTTCTCTTGTCGGGACACGTATCCCGGCATTCGTCAGATAAAAGAAAAAGCCCGCAACCGGACTTTTCATTATCTTCCTCCTTGCAAAAGGTACTATAACACAATTATTAGCACTCGTCAAGAGAGAGTGCTAATAATTTCTCAAAACCTTTTTCCGGATTGAACAGTTTGCAAACTAACTAAGGAACTGTTACAGAATTATCTTTCATTTTGGCTTGTCTTCACACTCATCTGCTTCATCGAAAAAATCTTGACGTAGCCCGCTACGCCTGCGATTTTTCGATTTG
>JAFSYD010000280.1 GCA_017443685.1 Lachnospiraceae bacterium
ACCGATCCGAAGATCGCAGGGGACTTAAGCGCGGTCTATATTCAGGAGAACAAGATCGAGGGCTGCTTCCTTGTATCGGAATTCGAGGGGCTTGTGACGGAAGAGGGCGACGTCGAGAACGGCATCTTCGTTGAATATGCCTCGACGAAGGGCGTCCGCGATCATCTTGCATTGGTGGAGATGATCCGCTTTTCGATGGAGCGCGTCTGGAAGCGTCACGTTCCCGATGAGCATGGATATATCTTAAGTATGGATTTTACGGTGGATCAGATCTTCAAGAAGATTTTCCCGTTCGGAAAGCTGACCGGGCGTGTGGAAGAGTTTTCTCATGCCTTCAATAAGAAAAAAGGAGTTTAGGAGTACGAGTACTAAGAAAATCGTTCTTTTTATGATCGCGGCGTTCCTTGTGACGGGACTGGCGGCAGGACTGCTCGCGCCGACGATGCATCAGGGGGAGGATATGCTGACCCGCGCGGAGGCGAACCGTATGGTGGACGATGCGGTACGGCAGGCAGAGATCGATATCCGTGCGAAGCTGGATGCGGAGGATGCAAAGAATACGACGCCGGCCGAAGAACCGGTGCAGGAAGTGACGGAGGAGCCGGCAGAAGAGACTGCCGAAGAGCCGGTGGAAGAGGAACCGGTTGTTGAGCGCAAGCTGTATAAATATAAAGTAGTGAATAATGCCTTAAATTACCGTGAGGGACCGGGCACCGAGTATCGTGTGATCGCCAATGTGGCGGTCGGCCATTCGGACTTTGCGATCGAGCCGACGGAAGAGGGCTTCTCGCTTGTGGTATGCAAGGGATATGTGGCGTATATGCACTCCCATTACTTAGAGTTCGAGGAGGTAAGCAAGGATGAGTATCCCGAGGAGTATCTGACCCTTACGGCAGAGGATGCGGGCAAGAAGCTTACCGAGATCAAGCGCGAACGCGAGGAGGCGGCGAATACCGTTACGACGGATACGACGGAGAATACGGACAGCTCGTCATCGAGCTCATCTTCGGGCAGTTCTTCGTCGGGGAGTTCGTCTTCCGGCAGCTCTTCCTCGGGCAGTACATCGGGCGGATCTTCGTCAGGCAGTTCTTCGAGCGGCAGCTCATCTTCGGGGAATCCGTCTGCACAGGATGATCTGACGGGTTTGGACGACGGGAGCGTGAGCGTACCGGAGACGCCGTCCACAAGCAGCACAGGATCGACCGGCGGCGAGGAGTTTAATGCAGATGAAAAGCCGGCGGAAAGCCCCCTGCAGAACTGAGCACCGGTTGGAGATAGTACCGGGACGGGAAGAACAAAAGGCCGCGTTGTTTCGGACATAGCGGACAAAATGGACGATAGAGATTTTTTGGGGATATAACGGGACGAAGAGGACGACAGAGCTTATTTTGGGGATATAACAGGAAGACGTAAAGCGGCGAAGCTTTTGGGGATCGTATGGAAGAACGCTTACGGGAAAAGGAACAGGAAAAGTTAAGATCAAAGGATTCTACGGAGGAGGCCCGCAGGCATCTTGATGAGACGCATCCCGGGCAGTTAGGGGAGATCGATGACCTTTTCGAGACGGAGGATACCATATCGGACCGTGAAGCGCAGGCCGTGCTGCGGAGCGATAATAAGACGCCCTTCGGCGAGGGCTCATATGATTATATCCGCGACTTTTCCAGGATCGAGACCAGCGGTGCGAAGATTCTTGAGAATGCGAAGATGAAGAATGTGATCGCGGTCACGAAAGCTTTCAACAATCTGATGAACAGCGGGTTCTGCCCCGACGGCATTCCCGACCAGCGGGTCATGGAAGCTTTGAAGGGCAATGCCGCGGATCAGGTGATCGCGGCCTGCGACGCCTTTTTACAGGAAGACGAAGCGGCCATGGACAGAGGAAGCGCAAGAAAGGTGCTGCGCTTAAAGAACGCCGTCAGCGAAGAGCGGGAGGACATCGAGGATCATATCTTCGCGTATCTTGCCAAGCATCCGTCAACGGATCGCGGCGAAGGCGTAGAGACCGATCCGTCGAAGGCACTTGAGACACGGGCAAGAGATGAGGTCGGCGTCAACAGCGGGACGGCACACGCATCGAAACAGCTGACCGGGATGAAGCTGGGCGACGGAAGGGATCCGTCCCAGATGTCTTTTGCCGATATCGTTCTTGCCGTGGAAAGCGGCGAGGGCGGTTATCTGGTGAAGAGAGACGCGGACAGTTACCGGCGCAGTGTGAAGGTGACCCTGAAGATCAAGGGCAACAAAACGGAAGAACAACGGCGCTTCTTTCAGGTGGCAAAGGAGCTTGGCGTGGGCGGTGCCGTACCGGTGCGGATGAACTCCGACAACGGTGCGTATGAGGAATCGGAACGGGATCGCTTTATCGATTACCGGACCCTGACCGAGAGGCAACGGATGGACGAGGTGAAATTCTCCCCGGAGGTCATCCGGCAGCTTACGATGATAAAGTCCCTGGGCTTTCTTCTGGGGATCGCCGACTGGCAGCACATTGTCGATCCGGAAGATATGCTGTATAAGGATGACGAAAAAGACCGGCCGGTCGATCTTCGGATCAAGGAGATGCAGGGATCAACGAACGTACAGGGGAAGATCTCCCGTCAGGAAGCGGAGCGGTTCGTCAAGCAGTTCGATAAGAGCCGTGACGCCAACGCCTTAAAGGATCTGGCGGCGAATTTCGGGAACCAGCTGATGATGCGGCGGCTTGCCTCGATGCTTCGGATCAATCCGGATCGGCTTTACCACCGCATGGAAACGCTGTTTTTCTGCATCAAGGCGTTTACCCGGACGGGGACGATCGAGACGGTTCCCAACAAATACTTTGCATGACCGGTAACGGAACAGCTGCTTCGGGAGAGTATATGAAAGAAATCAAAAAAGAAGCAAAAGCACAGGCAAAGGAGTCGAAAAAGCCCGGTGCTGTCCGAGGGATCGTGCTCTTTTTACTGTTTGTGATCCTTTCGGCAGGAGGGGTCGCAGCCGGGTATTTCGGCTACATTTACTATACGGATCACATCCGGCAGGATACGAATGACGCGGGACTATACCTCTGGGAAGGGGAGTATGTGGACACCGTCGGGTATCAGACGACGATGTCGATCGAAAAGGGCGATCGGAAGAGCTTTTATAAGGTCACGATATGCATGGGCGAGGAGAACAGCGGTG
>JAFSYD010000024.1 GCA_017443685.1 Lachnospiraceae bacterium
ATATATCGACCGTAAGAGCAACAGCGATATCGCGGGAGCTTACGGTGTATCGAGGCGGAGGGTCAGGCAGATATGTGAGGAATCTTATGAAATTCTATTGGATATAGCATTGACTTCCACCCTAAAGTACGATATATTGTAGGTGGTGAAGAAGAACAAAGCACCAATGAAAAGGACTGGTTGATGTGGCTGGTCCTTTTTGCGTGGAGGATAACGATGAGCTTCGGCATGATTGCATCTGTGTTTCTCGGGAATCTCGTGGGAGGTATCATAGCAAGGTTATGGCTAAGGAATACGCGTACAGCTTCTACCACGGGGAAGCATGGAAGAGATGCAGGCTCGGATACATAAGCCATCGGCGGGCGGTGGACGGCGGGATGTGTGAGGTATGCGGCGAACAGCCGGGATACATCGTGCATCATAAGCAGCACATAACGCCGAGGACGATCAACGATCCGAAGGTGACGCTTGCCTTTGACAATCTGCAATACGTTTGTAAGGATTGCCACGACAAGATACATGAGCATTGTGGCCGGGAAAAAATCCGCGAGCGTCGATATACGTTCGATGCGTCGGGGAATCCTGTGCCGGTCGATACTCCCCCCGTTTGTGGATAATGTGGATAAATTTCCCGCACCGGTGCCGAACCTCTTTTTCGCTGAGTAACGATTTTTTGGCTCCCCCTTCGGGAAGGATGCAGGAGTGATCTATGGATTTGACAAAAGAACAGCGGATCAAGAAGGAAGTTTCCGCTCTCCGCAGACAATACAAGTGCATAGACAAGCTCCACAAGGTCAACGCCGAACGGCTGATCGCTCGGGCGGCGTACCAGAAGGCAACGCTTGACGATCTGGAAGCCGATCTCGACGCGAACGGATGGACGGAGCCCTTCCAGCAGTCCGATAAGTGCGATCCATATGACCGGAAGCGACCGAACGCCGATCTATACGTAAGCATATCGGCGCAGTACCTTCGGACGATGAAGCAGCTCGACGCGATGCTGCCAAAAAGCAGCGGGAATAATGCCACGAACGACGAGCTGATCGCATTCCTCGATAATGACTGACCTCGAACGCTACGCGCTGGATGTGCTCGACGGTCGGATCACAGCCGGGGACAAGATCAAGCGCGTGTATGAGAAGCAGCTTAACGACCTCCACCATCAAAGCCGGTGGCACTTCGATGAGGGAAAGGCGAACAGGCCAATAGAGTTTATACAGAAATTTTGCAAGCAGTCAACGGGTAAGTCCGGGGCTGCTTTAGTTTTGGAACTGTACCAGAAGGCGATGCTCCAGGCGGCTTATGGTTTTGTCGACGACGAAGATCTGCGGCGATATCAGGAAGTGCTTAACATCATCGCCAGAAAGAACGGGAAGACGACGCTCCTTGCCGCGATCCAGCTCTATATGCTGGTGGCGGATAAGGAAGGAGCCCCTGAGTGTTACCAGATCGCGACGGCGCGGGATCAGTCCATGAAGGGCTTTACCGAGTGCTGCAACATGGTGAAGCAGTCGGCGGCGATCGGCAAGCACGTAAGGAAACGGCAATCTGATCTCTACTGTGATGTTAACATGGGATACGTCAAGGCGCTGGCATCGAACACCAACAGCCTTGACGGTCTCAACGCGCATTGCGTAGTAATAGACGAGCTTGCGGCGATTAAGAACCGCGACATATACGACTTGATGAAGCAGTCGATGTCCGCGCGTCGCCAGCCGATGCTCTGGTGCATCACGACGAACGGATTCGTCCGGGACTCGATCTACGACTCCCAATACGATTACGCTGTGGGCGTGCTTAACGGCACGATCAAGGATGAGCGGTTCCTGCCGATCATCTACGAGCTGGATCAGCGCGACGAATGGACGAAGCCGGATATGTGGATCAAAGCGAATCCGGGGCTTGGCACCGTCAAAGGACGGGAGAAGCTTGAGGGCTATGTTGAGAAGGCGAAGGCGGACGATACCTTCCTTCCGACCGTGCTGGTTAAGGACTTCAACCTGAAGGAGAACTCCGACGCGGCATGGCTGTCATGGGATGAGCTCGAAAATGACGAGCTCCTGCCGGAGGGAGATATCCTTCGGTATGGCATCGGCGGCATGGATGCGGCGGACTCAGTCGATCTGTCCGCGGCGAAGATGATCGGGATGCGTCCCGATGATCCGAAGATATACGTCTACTCGATGTATTGGATACCGCAGTCAAAGCTTGATGAGATGAAGAACCGGCACCACCCCGACGATGCGCCGTATGATATCTGGGTAGGCCGCGGGCTTATGCGCGTTGAGCCGGGTAACAAGGTCAACAAGCGCGTGTTCCTGGACTGGTTCATGGAGATGAGGGACGAAAAGGACATATTTCCGCTCTACATCGGCTATGACCCATGGCACATTGACGATTCGCTCCTTCTACAGTTTAAGCAGGAGTTTGGCGATAAGGCGCTTATCCCTGTCCGGCAGGGTGTCGCGACTCTGTCCGACCCGATGAAGGACTTAAAGGCAGAGTTTGGGGCACATAATATCGTGTATAACGCGAATCCGATAGACCGCTGGTGCCTTGCCAACACCTACGTGAAAACAGACATCAACGGGAATATCCAGCCGAACAAGGGAAGCTCGGCAACGAAACGAATTGACGGGACGGCGGCGCTCTTGGACGCTTACGTCGTTCTCCGTGATAAGAGGGAGGAGTATCTCTCCCTCGTTTAAGTGAGGTGATTGTCATTGGGACTCATTAAAAATATAAGGGATGCGTTGTCGGCTCGACGGATTGCTGGTGTCGAGCTGATGACGCAAACCGGAAACAACTATCTGATGTGGAACGGGGCTCTGTATGACTCTGACATCGTGAGGAGCTGCATCCGCCCGAAGGTGCAGGCGGCGGGGAAACTCGTCGGCAAGCATTTACGGGAATCAGTGGACGAAGAAGGAAACCACTCCCTTGCGGTCAATCCGTCAAATGCGATCCGCTTTTTGCTGGAAGAGCCTAATCCGCTGATGACGGGGCAGATGCTTCAGGAGAAGCTGGCGACGCAGCTGTGTCTGAACTCGAACGCCTTCGCCCTGATCCTTCGGGATGACATGGGGAACGCTACCGCGATCTACCCGATCGCGCCGCGGACGGTTGAGGCGATTTATGATGCTGCGGGGCGGCTGTTGTTGAAGTTTACGCTGCCGAACAGCAGGATTTACACCTTCCCGTATGAGGACATCATCCACATCCGGCAGGACTTCAACGAGAATGATATCTTTGGCACGCCGATCGCTCCGGTGCTTACCCCGCTTCTGGATGTGGTCACGACCACGGATCAGGGGATCATCAACGCGATTAAGAACAGCTCCGTCGTTCGGTGGCTTTTGAAATTCACAAATTCGATGCGTCCGGAAGACTTGAAGAAGCAGGCGAAGACCTTCGCCGATACCTTCCTTGAGACTACCAGCGGCACGGGCGTGGCGGCGGTGGACGCGAAAGCGGACGCGACGCAGATCAACCCGACGGACTATGTGCCGAATGCTCTGGTTATGGACCGCACGACGAAGAGGATTTTTGATCTCTTCAACACGAATGTGAATATCGTGTCATCCTCGCACACCGAGGATGAGTACAATTCTTACTTTGATGCAGAAGTCGAGCCGTTACTTATTCAGCTCGGCGGTGAATATACGCGGAAATTGTTTACCAGAAGGGAGCGCGTCTTCGGAAACCGTATCGTTTTTGAGGCAAGCTCTTGGGATTCTGCTTCGATTTCCACAAAGCTGAACCTGCAGGCCATGGTCGACAGAGGGGCGATGACGCCGAACGAGTGGCGGGCTACCTTCAACCTTGCGCCGGTTCCTGGCGGAGACACTCCGATCCGGCGGCTCGATACGGCGGCGGTAGGCGAAAATTCTACGGAAGGAGGTAGCACGGATGAAGATTAACGTCAAAGGCACCGTTATTTCGGACGCTTATGCGTGGATTTACGACTATTTCAAAGAGCCGTATGTTTCTCCGTCGAAGGTTCACGACGCTCTGGAAGAAGCGGGCGGTGAAGATGTAGACATCTACATCAACTCCGGCGGCGGCGATGTCTTCGCCGGATCGGAAATCTATTCCGCAATCCGGGACTACAAAGGCAGCGTCAAGATTCATGTGGTCGGTCTTGCGGCATCGGCGGCGAGCATGATCGCTTGCGCGGCGAAATCTGACATTACCCCGACGGGGCAGTTCATGGTTCACAACGTAAGAACATTTACGGCGGGCGACTATCGCGAGATGGATCATACATCGGAGATGCTGAGACAGGCGAACCGGGCGATTGCCGCGGCATATACGTCAAAGACGAAGATGACCGAGGCGGATGCGCTGGAGCTTATGGATGCGGAGACCTGGCTGACCGCTTCTGATGCGGTTGGCTGGGGATTGATCGATGAGATCAGCGAGAACCAGAACGCCAACAATCAGACAGGCGACGAGGACGATCTTCGCATGGCGGCGGCGGCCGGTCGGATGATACCTGCTTCCGTTATCGATAAGATGCTGGCGAAACAGCAGGAATTGATTGAGTATTTTTCGTAGGAGGTAAATATGAATTTAGAACAGTTTTACGCTAAGGTAGCAGAGCTCAAGGCGAAGGGCGCACAGCTCGCTAAGGACGGCAAGATCGACGAGGCGGAAGCCGTAAAGAACGAGATCGAAGCCCTTGAGGCATCCTACCAGAAGGAGAAGGAGGCAAAGGCTGAGGCGAATGTTACCGTACAGCAGAACATCGTCCCGGAATGGATCAGAAATGAGCAGAAGCTCGGAGAGGAGAACGAGATGGATAAGATTTATGACGCGTCCAGCATGGAATACCGCAATGCTTTCCTTAAGCACATCAGCGGACGTGATGACGAGATGACGAAGCTCGAAAATGATGCTTTCGTCCACACTACGCAGAACACCCCGAATGTGCTGCCGAAGGTGATGCTGGATCAGATTTGGGATTTGGTATCTAAGGAACACGTTATCGTAGGCGATGTTACCCGCTACAATTTCAACACAGTCGTTGAGATTCCGAAGTTTACGGCTATCGCGCAGGGCGCGGCTGCTGCTGTAAACGAGAATGCGGCGAATGATGACGAGCAGAACACCTTCGCAAAGGTTACGCTGTCCGGCAAGGACTTCTCCAAGTCGGTAGAGCTGACCTATGCAATGGCTACCATGAGCATTGACGCTTTGGAGCAGTTCCTGATCTCCGA
>JAFSYD010000281.1 GCA_017443685.1 Lachnospiraceae bacterium
CAATATGCCAAAATAAGAAAAAATCTCCTTCACAGCCTGCCATTTGCCTGTTATGGTGCTTATTTCGCAAATGGTCGCAAATGAAATTCCATGGGACGGATCCGGTTTTTTAAATCCTCACCGCTTTCGGCGTACACCCGAAGATATTCCCGGGTAAAGCCCGTCCAGTACTCTTTGCCATCTTTTGCGACGCACTCTTCAAAAAGCACCTCTGCCATTCGTCCCTCCCAGGTTTTGCAAAAAACCTTATTCATCTTTTCGGCAAGCAGCAAAAGCTCGTCGCTTCGCAGATTCTTTGTCTCCTCGGACACCTGCCCGTCAAATGCGAAGGCGCGTGTCCCTTCCCTTGGTGAGTATTTGAACACATGCATATCGGCAAAACCGATCTTTTGAACGAATTCCTTCGTTGCCGCAAACTCCTCTTTGGTCTCCCCCGGGAAGCCGGCGATCACATCCGTCGTGATCGCGGGATCGGTAAAATATTTGCGAAGATACGTAACCCCTTCTTCAAACTGCGCCGTCGTATAATGCCGGTTCATCCTTTTGATCGTCGCGTCACAGCCGCTTTGCAGAGATAAATGAAAATGCGGACAAAGGGATGCACACTTCGACAGGCGCCTTGCCGCCTCCTCGGTGATAAGCCTTGGCTCCATGGAACTTAAGCGCAGCCTCCTCATTCCGGGGAGCGCGTCGATCTTCTCGATCAGTCCGATCAGATCCGTCTCGCCATCACGGTAGGAGCTTACGTGAATGCCGGTCAGCACGATCTCCTTATAGCCGTGCCGGAGCATCTGTGCGATCTCATCAAGTACAGACGCTGCTGTCCGACTCCTCGTCCGTCCGCGCACGAAGGGAATGCGGCAATAGGAACAGAACTGGTTGCAGCCATCCTGTATCTTGACGAAGGCGCGGGTGTGGGGATGCGACAGGTTACCGGCCGATGCCTCGATATGTCTGCCGGCCGTTTCATCAACGGGCCGGTTTTCGGCAGGGCCTTCGATCGGTATTTTGGTTGGGCTTTCGGTCAGATTTACGGCAGTGGCTTCGACCGGTTCCCCGCCAGCCGGCGCTTTGCCCGGTACACCCGTCACCTCTTTTGAAGCTTCTCGGTACAGCTCCTCATAGCACTCATCCGGGTCGTTGATATCAATGACCGCCGTTTTCGCTTTTTTATCGGAGCGGTATGCGGAAAGCACGGAAATAAGCTCGCCCTTTTTATCATTGCCGAGCAAAATGTCCGCGCCGATCTCCTCCGGGGTGATCCCGCCCGCCTGCACGAAGCAGCCCGCTGCGATCACAACGGCGTCCGGATTCAAACGCCTCGCCCGGTGCAGCATCTGGCGCGACTTTTTATCCGCCATCTGTGTCACAGAGCAGGTGTTCACCACGTAGATATCCGCTTTTTCCGTAAATGGGACGATCCGGTAGCCGGCATTCTGCAAAAGTGCGGCCATCTTCTCCGTTTCGTATGTGTTCACCTTGCAGCCCAAATTATGCAGGGCAACAGTTTCTATGCAATTTTTATGAATGTTTGTTGACTTTTCCATAAGAATGAATTACCATAAGCGTGTCAGTGTATTTTGATTTGTAGGAGGTGCGTTCATGAAAACGGTTAAAATTTCTTTAAATTCTATCGACAAAGTTAAGTCGTTTGTAAATGTGATCAGCCAGTTCGACAGTGACTTCGACCTGATCTCGGGCAGATACGTTATCGACGCAAAGTCGATTATGGGTATTTTCTCTCTTGATCTTGCGCAGCCGATCGACCTGACGATCCATGCGGACAGCGATGAGGATATTCTGAAGGCTTTGGATTCTTACCTTGTAAAGTAAGACCGTATCGCATCTTTCGATGGAAGCTTCCCCCGTGCGTTTGGCGCGGGGGATTTTTTTTGCAGCGTATCCTGCCGCCTGTCGGATCGGTATTGACTGATACGGC
>JAFSYD010000282.1 GCA_017443685.1 Lachnospiraceae bacterium
ATTTTGCCGAAGAGGGGGCGCTTTTTTCCGGGGACTCGCTGTTCGCGGGGTCCATCGGGCGGACGGATTTCCCGCACGGCAGCATGAGCAAGCTGGTGCGCTCCGTTAAGGAGACGCTCCTTTCGCTTCCGGACGAGACGAAAGTGTTTCCGGGACACGAAGAATCGACGACGATCGGTGATGAGAAGGCCTATAATATGTTCCTTGCGTAGGGGGCATCTATGTACGCTGACGAAATGATCATACAACTGAATATCGCGAGTTTTGCATATGATGTGCACTCGCTTTTTCAAGCTTTTTATCCGCATACCCGCATCGTGGTTGTTACCGAAGATAAGGGGGATGCGGTTTTTCCTTGTGAAGGATGGCGGATCGTCGTAACGGAAGATATGCTTTCGGTTTCGACAGGCGGTAAGGAGCGGTCCGTATCTGTTGAGGGATTACCCCGGGCGGAGGTGAAAAACCATCTGAAGCGTCTGATCTACGACGCGCTGTGCGCGCACACCGGGCGGCAGCTTCCGTGGGGAACCTTAACCGGTATCCGTCCGACGAAGCTGGCGCTGCAAAGACTGCTTTCGGGAGCGTCGCGGGATACGATCGCGGCTTTTATGCGGGATGTTTACCGGACGGGTGAGGATAAGATCGAGCTGTGCACCCGGATCGCGATGCGGGAAGCTAAGGTGCTTGAGAAGATCGCAGGGGTGAAGTGGAAGAAGGACACGAAGGAAGCATATGCGACAGGTACGCCGGAGGGAGATGGAAACGAGTCTGCGACCGGTATGCCGATGGGAAATCGGAACTTTCCGGCGGCCGGTAATCTGTTGGTGGATGGATATTCTTTGTATATCGGGATCCCCTTCTGTCCGTCGATCTGCCTCTACTGTTCGTTTTCCTCATATGCGGTCGGGGCATACCGTCCTCTGGTCGAGGAGTATCTGACCGCGCTGTTTACGGAGATCGACGCGGTGGCGGGGATGTTTTCGGATCGCCCGCTTACGACGGTCTATATCGGCGGAGGAACGCCGACCGCGCTTTCGGACGGACAGCTGTCGCGGCTTTTGGATAAAGTGGAAAGCGCATTCGATATGACGCACGTGCTGGAATTTACGGTGGAAGCGGGGCGGCCGGATTCTTTGGATCGGGATAAGCTGGCGGTGATCGCTTCGCATTTCGGAGGGAATATCCGCATATCCATCAATCCGCAGACGCTGCAGCAAAAGACGCTGGAGCTGATCGGGCGGCGGCACACGACGGAAGATATCCGGCGCTGTTATGCGGATGCAAGGGCGGCAGGGTTTACCCATATCAATATGGATCTGATCGTCGGGCTGCCGGGGGAGACGGTGGAAGATGTAGCCGATACCTTAGCGCAGGCAAGGCAGCTGGCACCGGACAATCTGACCGTGCACGCGCTGGCGATCAAGCGGTCGAGCCGCCTGCATGAGATACTGACGGAGCGTGCAGTCCGTGCGGCAGCCGAAGCATCCAAGGGAGAGACCGAAGCGGCCCGCGCGGCAGCCGAAGCATCCAGGGGGGAGACCGAAGCGGCCCGCGCGGCAGCAGAAGCGTTCCGGACAGAGACTGAAGCATCCCGCGCGGCAGAGAGTCTCACGGAGGAAGGATATCGCAGCTATTTTTCCGCGCACGGCGATGAGATTATGGCGATGGCGCACAGCTTGGCCGCGGATATGGGGATGTATCCTTACTACCTTTACCGGCAGAAGAACATCGCGGGGAACCTGGAAAATGTCGGCTTTGCGCCGGAGGGGAAGGAAGGGCTGTATAATATCATCATTATGGAGGAAGTACAGGACATCATCGCCTTAGGCGCGGGGGCGGCTTGCAAATGCTTAGCCCGCGACGAAGACGGACGACCGCTTCCGAAAGCAAAGATCAGACGGTGCGAAAACGTCAAAAACGTTGAAGAATACATACTTCGCGTGGATGAGATGATCGAGAGAAAGAGAAAGTTGTATTTTGGATCAACCTGAGAACGATGGTGATGGAAAATGTAATAAGTCCGATTTATTGGATAGCAAAATGGGCAAAAACAGCGTAGGTGTAGCAGAAGGTGCAGCAAATTTTTTACCGTCTTTTTAAGTGTGTTGATGATATTCCCTTGCGGTAAAAAATGTTGTAAACTGATAGCAATTGAGCGATCAATATCGAATCGGAATCGAGGTGAATGTGCATGACGGCAGTAAAAAAGGAAGCGATCAATCTGATCGAGGGAATGCCTGATGAACAGGTTATGTTCATTATCAGATTTATTAAAGACAAACGATGGGTGATCAGTCAGCCGAAGACAAAGAAAACAAAAGAACAGAAGGCGCTGGATAATCTCGAAAAATACTTTGGACGTATTGAAGAAACGATCGAGATCAAGGCTGACTTGGAAAAGGC
>JAFSYD010000283.1 GCA_017443685.1 Lachnospiraceae bacterium
CGGTGTCCTCGGATTCGATCATGCCGGATACGTTTCGTGCCTTTTTCCGCAAGTATGGCATTACGGCGGGCGTATTCCTGCCGCTTTCCCGCGACAGACAGACGCAGATGTACGTGTGCTTTGTCATGCGGCATGCGGCGCGTAAATGGAAGGTGAGGGAGCTTACATTTTTAAACGAAGTAAAATGCGTGATCCACGCGCTGCTTTCGGCGCGGATGCGCGATAACTCTCTCGCCGGCGCGTATGCGACGATCGACGGCGTACTGGAGAACGGCGCCGAGGGACTTGTCGTTTGCGGAGAGGACAAAGAGGAATACATTTATACCAACGAACAGTTTGCGCGGATGATCACGGATCCGAAGGATAAGCAGAATTTCCATGAATATGTGGACGCTCTTAAGGAGAACGCGATCACCGATGAAGGATATTTTGCCGATGTCTCCAAGCGCTGGTACCATGTGCACAGTGCGCCGCTTCGGTGGATGGACGGCCGCAGCGTACGGCTGGTGACGCTTTACGATGTGACGGAGACGAAGCGTTACGAGCAGAAGATCGAGGAGCAGGCGAAGACCGATTATCTGACCGGGCTTTACAACCGCCAGCAGTTCGAGCGGGATCTTAAGATCGCGATGAAGGATGCTTATCGCAGCGGCGATCAGGGCAGCTTCCTTTATATCAATCTCGACGATTTCAGGGATGTCAACGGCGAATACGGACACAGCCTCGGCGATGCCCTGTTAAAAGAGGCGGCACGGGCGCTTACGAACATCTGCAAGGCCCGGGCGACCTGTTATCGGATCGGCGGTGATGAGTTCGGCGTACTGGTGCCGTTTTACGAATATACGGAGTTAAGCCGTCTGGTCGGGACGATCCAGCGGAGGTTCGAGCAGTCCTGGAGCCTGGACGGCAGGGAATACCTCTGCAATATGTCGATGGGCGTGGTCTGCTTCCCGAAGGACGGCGAGGATATGAAGACGCTGATGCAGCATGCGGATATCGCGCTTTTGGCGGCAAAGGAGAATGATCCGGGCACCGTGGAATGGTATTCCGCAAAAAGCAGGGAGCCGGATATCGCGCACGCTGCCTTTGAAAACGCGCTGCGCAAGGCGACAGAGGACGGATGCGGCGCTTTCGTGGCGGAATATGAGCCGCTGCTTAAGAAAGCGGACGGCCGGGCGGCGGATGCCGCGCCGGAAGCGGCATCCGCCTCGCGTAAGGCGGGGGCGGACGCGGCGCGGGCAGCAGGGAATGCTTCCGGGGGAGCGGCGGCTGTCTGTCTCGGTGCGACGGCGCACCTTAAGTGGAAGACGAAGGAGCTTTTGAACGAGGATAGGGGGGAGATCCTTTCGGCAGCCGAGCGGCTGGGCGTAATCGCTGCCGTGGATCACAGGATATTGGAGGACGCCTGCCGGCACTGCCGGTACTGGAATGATTTCGGGGAGCCGGGGTATCAGATCTATGTCCGGCTTTCCGTACAGACACTGCTTTCACCGAAGGCAGCCGCACGGATCAGGTCGATCATTGACGAGTGCGGCATCAATCCGGGGAACGTGATGCTTGGCGTAAAAGGCGAGGCTGCCGCAAGGGAAGAGGAGCGGCTTGCCATCGTATGTGAAGAGATCGCGAAGGCAGGCGTGAAAGTCCTGCGGGGGCAGGGGATAGCGGATACGATAGACCCCCTCCTGTCGGGCGAGATCCTCACCGGAGAAGAGTTCGAAGCCAGGTATATGGCGTAGGAGCAAGAGGGCTTATGTCGGCGGTATTTGCGAACGGGATCGCGGCACTATGTGTGGGCGGGGCGCTGATATTAGCCATCCGCCATTTGATCCGGATAGTAACGACAACGATCCGGGCATGTTTGCCGCTCCCCCGATTTAATTGTTGCAAAACGATTGGGAGGGGTGGTATAATATTTACGCATTTTTACCATTATTAAAATGGTATGGGGTTTTAGATCGGTTTAAGGGATGAGCCGACGGTAAGAGTTAAGGAAGCGGTGGCGAATGGGGATTTTATCTTCGCTTTTGGGAATCGGCGATATGCGCAAGAGCACCGGCAATGCCGTGCTCCAGATTGAAGATGCGGACGCGGTAGTCTGCCAGTTCAATCCTGACGAATTACAGGTGCAGACGCAGGGGAAGTTTGCCACGGTACCGAGTATGGGCAAGGATTCCCCGACGGTGCAGTACATGGGCGGCATTGCCGCTTCGCTTGACGTTATCCTGTATTTCGATACCAGTACATCTTACGAGATCAAGACGAATTTCATTCCATTCCCGAAGAAGAATCAGCCGGAGGATGTCTCCTCCTACGCGAACACATTGCTCTGTCTGACGAAGATTGACGGTAAGCTTCACCGGCCGCCGATCGTTTGCTTTAGCTGGGGATCGTTTGTCTTCGGTGGGTTTGTTGATACCGTTTCGGTAAAATACACCATGTTTGAGTCCGGGGGTATGCCGGTGCGCTGCGAGGCAGCGATTCACATGGTCGCGCAGTCGACGAGTGTGCTCGGCAGTTCCAAGGCGGCGCCGTTTGAGTCGCCGGACCGGACGAAGTGTGTTGTGTTGAAGCAGGGAATGAACCTTTACGACATCGCAAGGGAAGAATACGGCGACGCGGGAGAGTGGCGCAGGATCGCGAGAGCCAACGGCATCATGAATCCGCTGGCGATCCCGGTGGGAACACGCCTGGTAGTTCCCGCGATCACATAGAGGTGAGAGTATGTCGCTGATGAGTGGGACCTACACATATGACAGTCTGGCCAAGAAGTACGACAATTTTACGACGCCCGTGGTAAAGGTGAAGGCGGGCGGTTCGGATGTCGTAAGCACTTTGAATCTTGCTGTTGTCGAGTTTAAGATGACGCTTTCTCTGGATGCGGCCAGCATCGTGGTGGTTAAATTCACCGATGTATATGATATCGAACAGCACTCGTTTTCTTCCGACGTGAAGGATGCGTTTGCGCCGGGGACGGTTGTGGAGGTGGAGATCGGCTACAAGTCTTCGACGGAAAATCTGTTCAAGGGCTTTGTTGCCGCCAGGGGAATAGAGATCGGCAAAATGCCGCTTTTCGTGGTAACGCTGATGGACGCGAGGCGGCTGATGATGCTTTCGGGCTCGCGCTATGTGCTGCATGTGGCGAAGAATTATTCCGATGTGTTCCGCGAAGTGATGTCGAGATATTCCAAGCTGTGTTCGCCGCAGATCGACGCAACACAGGATGAGCTGGAGATACCGGTTTCCCAGACGACGGACGATTACCGTTTTGTCACGCGCGAGCTGATCGGGCGGGGCAAGGCAGAACGGGAATTCTTCATCTTAGGACCGACCGCGTATTTCCGCGAGCCGCAGAGTGAGAAGTCCGCGATCATGACGATGGAATTTGGGCGGGAGCTGATCGCGCTTAAGACCGATGAATCCTACTTTGACGTCAGCGTAGAGGTGGTCGGTTATGACCCCGCCAAGCAGGAGGCGCTTTCCGGTAAGGCCGAGGCTACGGGCTCGGATTCGCAGACGAAGCTGATCGGTGAGACGCCGGAGTATTATATGCCGGATCCTTCCGTGGACACCAGCGCGAAGGCGAACAGCAAGGCAAAGAGCCTTGCCGACCGCATGAAGCGGAAAATGCAGACCGGCACCGGCATGACGATCGGGCTTCCGGTGCTTGTTCCGGGGCGGTTTGTCGAGGTCGAGAACGCGGACGGCGATCTGGGTGACCACACATTCTACTTAAAGACGGTGATCCACGAGATCAGCAAAGATAATTACCGGACAATGTTCGAGATCGGCGGCTGGTCCTGATCGTATATAGGAGTACAATTCGATGAGCATGTTTTATGAGGGTGAGACGCGGGAGTCTTACGAGTATATCCCGAGCGTGACCACCGGCGTAGTAAAACAGAATCATGAGGACGAGCATCCGGGCATGGTGAAGGTGGATTACTTCCTTGGGCAGGAGGGCAAGAATGTGTCCGGCTGGGTGCCTGTGGTATCGCCGTACGCGTACAATGACTGCGGCCTTTATCTTTTGCCCGAGGTCGGCGCGGAGGTCGTGATCGCTTTTAACATGGGCGACCGCAATTGTCCGATGGTGATCGGCAGTCTCTGGAACACGAAGAACGCTCGTGAAAAGGATATCGCAAAGAAGGATAATCCCACCAAGCGCTTCAAGACAAAGGGCGGATCGGTGGTGGAGTTTTCCGACGAAAAGGACAAGGAAAAGATTACGATCCAGACGCCGAAGGAGACATCCATCAAGATCGAGGACGAAAACGAGACGGTCACCGTCGCGGATAAAGATAAAAAGAACAGCATCATCATCAATATAAAGGACGGCAGTGTCAGCATCAAAGCTGACAAGAAAGTGGAAATGGAGACCGGCAGCAGCAAGGTCACTCTTGACAGTTCCGGCGTGACGATCAAGGGAGACGCCATCAATGTGGAGGCAAGCAACGGTCTGACGTTAAAAGGAACCACGGTGAAGGTGGACGGGACACAGACTACGGTTTCCGGCAGCAGCAAGACGGATGTCACCTCTTCGGGGGTGACCTCGGTCAAGGGCTCGATGGTGAAGCTGAATTAGGAGTTAAGATAGAATGAACGAACACGAAGCCAAACGCTTTTTGGGTGAAGGAATCTCTTTTCCGATCCGTGTGGACAAGAATACCGGCAAAATGGTCACGTCCTCGGAGGAGGAGAATATCAAAGAGGCGATCCGCATCATATTAGGCACCAAAAAAGGAGAACGTATCCGTAATCCGGAATTCGGCTGCGGGATCTGGGACTACGCGTTCGCGACAATGGATTATACCACTCTTTCTTCCATGCGCAGGGAGGTGGAGATCGCCCTGGTGGCGTTCGAGCCGCGCATCGAAGACATCCGTGTGGAGGTGGAACCGAGGGAAAGGGAAGGGAGCGTGATCGTCCACATTGATTATGTGGTCAGAAAGACGAACAACCCGTTCAACCTTGTATTTCCGTTTTATCTCGATGAGGGATTTGGTGAATGATAGAGCGACAGATCAAAAAACGAACCGAAAGCTATACGCCGGAATGGAATTACGATCCAAACGATCCCGATGTCGGGGCTGCAGTGGCGAAGGCGTTCATTCAGATGATGAAGCGCTCCGCCAAAAAGTTTGAGCAGTTTACCTTGAAGAACCGGATCGCGTTTTTAAACGAGCTGGGGGCGGATCTTCTGCCCAGTGTCTGCGCGGACGGGTATGTGCAGTTTTCGCTTGTGAACGACGAGATGGAGGGCGTTGAGGTCGCGGAGGGGACGCGTCTTTTTGCCGCGGTAGATGAAGAGGAGTCCGGCAGGGTGACCTTCCTTACGACGGAGCCGACCTATGTCTCGCCGGCAAGGATCGATGTGTGCTATGCCGTGGATACGCGTGCGGACACCATTTACGAGATCTGCGACGAGGAGGGGAACCACGCGGCGGAGTACCCCGTGAAAATGTTTGCGCGCGCAGGGGAGAATAAGCAGGAGCATTGCTGTTATCTTGCGCTTGACGAGATGCTGACGCTTGCGAAGGAGGCAACGATCGTTTGTGATCTGGGGCTTGAGGCAGGCCGGATTCGTGCGGAGTATTACACCGAAGACGGATGGTTTGCGTTTGCGGATGTCCGCAACGAGGACGGGGGACTTGTTCTCCGCCGTACATCGAAGGATCCCGCGTCGGTGCCCGTGGAGGTCAACGGCAAGGAGCGTTCCTGGCTTCGGATCAGCCAGACGCAGATGCGGGATGAGTCGCCGCTGGAGCTTTCCTATCCGGCCATACGCACGGAGTCCGCGGCATCTCTTCCGGATACGGTGTACCATCAGGATATGGAATGCGACCGGAATAAGTTTTTGCCCTTCGGGGAGAGTCTGATGCGCTATGATGAGGTATATTTTGCCTCGGACGAAGTGTTAAAAAGGCACGGGGCAAGGATCACGTTTTCGTTCCGGCTCGACTTTGTGCAGCTGCCGCTCGAGACCAATGACCAGGACGTCATCGACTGGCAGTGGATCATGGAGCGGAGCGAGTTCCGTCCGGTGCCCGAATATGATGTGTCCATCGCGGAGGTGACCTGGGAGTATTTCAACGGTAACGGCTGGGCGCGTCTTCACATGGATGGGGATTACAGGGAAGTATTTTCCTACATCGATGGAAAAAAGGGGCGGTTTGTTACGATGACGTTTCTTTGTCCGCAGGATATGACACATACCTTAGGAGGGGCGACGGATTCCTACTTTATCCGCGCGCGTATCTTAAGGGTCAATAACCAATATAAGCTCAAGGGTCAGTACATCCTTCCGGTTCTTGAGAATGTAGGGTTTGGCTACCGCTATGAAGCCAGGCAGCCGGCGGAATGCGTAATGACGAAAAATAATCTGGCATGGAAGACATACCGGCGGGGTGATAAAATATGCCCGTACCACAAGATGCCTGATCCGCATCGCACGATGTACTTAGGGTTTACAAGAAGCCCCGAAGGATTCCCCTTCAAGTGGTACGTCCAGCTGGAAGGCACGGGGGAGAAGCAGGTATCCCCTGTCTCCTTTGAAGCGTGGAACGGCAAGGAGTGGCGCGTCCTGCATCCGGCGGATACCACGGCCCAGTTTGCCAAGAGCGGTGAGATCACCTTCGCCGTTCGAAAGGACATAGAAGAACGGGATCTCTTCGGCAA
>JAFSYD010000025.1 GCA_017443685.1 Lachnospiraceae bacterium
CGCGATCATCATTATATTTTTCATCATCGGACCGTGCAGCATATCCATCTGCCGCGCGGAACGTTTTGCGGTAGCCGTCATAAATAGCTTCCTTTCTGCGCCAGGAAACTGTTCAGAAACATCTTCACAAGCTGCCTGCCTTTTTACCCGATCACACTACGAAGCCTTGAATTCTATGAGCTTAAATGTATCCGCTTTCCTGCGTACAAGTCCGACCTTATCCAGGACGTCCGTCACCTCGGCCACCGGGATGATCGTAAGCGCGTCCTTCACCTCGTCCGCTACGTCTTTTAAGTCCTCGACATTTTCCTCGGGAATGAAGACCGTCTGCACGCCCGCGCGTACTGCCGCCATCAGCTTCTCCGGCAGCCCGCCGATGGGTGTGACGACGCCGCGCAGGGATACCTCCCCTGTCATCGCATAGGTCGGTGCCACGGACCGGTTCGCCACTAAAGAAGCGATCGCCGTCGTCAAGGTAATGCCCGCCGACGGCCCGTCCTTCGGCACCGCGCCCTCGGGCACGTGGATATGCAGATCATTCTCCTTAAAAAGCTTCGCTTTCTCCGGGAACATCGACTTCACCAGCGAGATCGCGATCTGTACCGATTCCTTCATCACGTCTCCGAGCTGGCCGGTAATGATGACATTGCCGCTGCCCTTTGTGAACATCGTCTCGATGAAAAGGATGTCGCCGCCCGCCTGTGTCCACGCCAGACCGGTCACAACGCCCGGCTTCTTTTCCTTTTGGACGTCGTCATGGCGGATCGCGTGCATATCAAGAAGCTCCTTCACATCTTTCGCGCCTACGCGGATCGGAAACTCGGCTTCCCCGCGTGAGATCTTCACCGCAACCGCGCGGCAGATCGTATCCATCCGCTTTTTTAAGCCTCTTACGCCTGCTTCCATCGTAAAGTCCGAAATGACTTTTCGTATCGCGTTGTCCGTGACCTTCAGCTGTTTCTTTTTGATGCCGCAGGCCTTACGCGCTTTCGGCAGAAGATGCTTCTTTGCGATCTCGAATTTGTCCGTCGCCGTATAGCCCGGGAACTGAATGACTTCCATACGGTTCAAAAGCGGCTCGGGGATCGTATCCGTCGTATTTGCCGTGCAGATGAACAGCACATCCGAAAGGTCATACGGCACATTCATGTAATGGTCGGTGAACGAAAAGTTCTGTTCAGGATCGAGTACCTCCAAAAGCGCGCTTCCCGGATCGCCATTATATGACGCAGAAAGCTTGTCCACCTCATCCAGTACCATGACCGGATTCGAGACCCCGCTCTTTTTGATACCATCCATGATCCGTCCCGGCATCGCGCCGATGTATGTCCGGCGGTGCCCGCGGATATCTGCCTCATCCCTGACGCCGCCTAAGGATACGCGCACGTATTTCCGGTGAAGCGCCTTTGCGATGGACTGTCCGATGCTCGTCTTGCCCGTACCCGGTGCACCGACAAATAACAGGATGGAGCCTGACTGCTTTTTGTTGAGATTCATGACCGCGATCTGCTGGATGATACGGGCTTTGATCTTTTTCAGGCCGAAGTGCTCCTCGTCTAAGACCTCCTCTGCCTCATCGAGGTCGATCGTTACCATGTCTTCCTTTTTCCAGGAAAGTGAGGTCACGAAATCCAGGTAGTCGTAGAGCATCCCGTACTCGTGCGAGTTGCTCCCCTCCTGCTTCAGACGGCTTAAAATCTTCTCCGCCTCCTCGCGTGCCTCCTCGTTCATCTCGCTGTCTGCAAGGCGCATTTCAAGCTTTCTCACATCAGTCACGTTCTCCGGATGCATCTTGTCAAGCTCCTTCTGCAGATGCTCCATCTGCCTCTTGATCGCCTGCTCCTTGTAGATGTTCTGATAATCCTTCTTGTACTCCTTCTCCGCGGCATTCGTGATCTTCGCGATCTCGATATACTGATAGATCATCTTCTCCATCGCCGCCGTCCGCTTCGCCTTGCTGTCCGTCGCGATCACGTCATAGCGTTCCTCGTTCGTGTTCGGCAGCCAGATCGAAAACGCACAGGCAACCTCCGCAATGGACTTAAACTGGGAAATGTAAGCACTCGCCAGATTGCCCCACTCAAAATTCCTTGCAAATTCGCGCAGCGCTTTTTGCATATCGGAAAAACGCCTCTTCTCCTCTTTGGGATCCAGATCCTCCTCTTCGGGCTGCCTGGAAACCGTAAGCTCGATCGAATGATCCATATTCACGTGGGCTTCGTCAATGTGAACGCGCTCACCCGTGGCTACAACGATATAGCCGTTCGCATTCACCTCTGTGATCGTCCCGCTGACGGCGATCGGCAGAAAATCTTCTTCCGTGATCTCCCTGCGATTCTTATTCTCCTTGCAGATCACGAAGATCACACGCTCGCCCTCTTCGGCCGTCTTCCCTGTCATCCGACGGAACTGCTCCGTCTGAAAATAACTCGTGGCGTTCGGCGCGATCAGCATATTATATACAGGAATCACTGTCATAAGCGTTCTCCTTTCCCCATCAGGGATATGTGCCTCTCATATCCATTGGTAAACATACATATATAAACAAAGATGTTAGCACTCTATCGATTCGAGTGCTAACATCTTATCACGCTCTTCTGCGATTGTCAATAGATTGTGTAAAATTTAATTTCGCCCGTCCGGCAGGTGCCGGCAGATACGATCAACTTACAGCAATCCGATCAGGTGTCCAACGATACCTACCGCAAACAGCCCAAGGATGATCGCGATCGGGGATACCTTCTTCTTTAACAGCCACATGCAAAGGAAGGTAAGAAGCAGCGGTACCAGGCCCGGTACCAG
>JAFSYD010000026.1 GCA_017443685.1 Lachnospiraceae bacterium
AAAGCGGTCATTTTTCGCTGAATATCCCGGGCTGCCCGTCTATCGGGCAGCCCCTTTTTCATAAAAATTCTACGGTTATTCGTGTAAAACTCACCTGATATCCTGTCCCATCAGCCTGTTGTACACCAGCTGTGCACTGGCGTTGTCCTGCTTGCAGGAACGATGGAACAGTTCCTATTCTTCTGAGATAAAAAGAACCCCCAATGTGCCCGGTCCGCAGTGCGAGGAAACAACGCATCCTGCCTGCGTTTCCAGTATTTCTTCGAAATGGTCAAGCCCCCGGATATACGCCTTCACGCTCTCCACCGTCTCCTCGTCACAGCCGGAGTGCGTGATGAATACCCTCTCCTTTCTAGCCTTTAAAAGGTCGGCTTCCATATCCTTTACATATTGCAGCACGAACTTGGACGCGCCCCGGTACTTTTTCTCGGGATGCATCTTCCCCTCCGATACCGCGATCCGCGGATGGAGTTTGAGCGCCGTGCCAAAAAATGCGGAAACGCCGGAGCATCTTCCGCCCCTGTGCAGATAAACGAGGGTGTCAACGACAAAGCTTGCGCGTACCCGCTTTTTGGCCGCTTCCATCTCCTCTGTGATCTCTTTTGCCGGCTTGCCTTCCGCTGCCATCTCGGCCGCACGGATCGCCAAAAGACCGATCCCGGTGGACAGGCTTTCGGAATCGACCACGTGCACACGGTCACGGAGCTTTAGTTCCTCGACGGCGAGCCGCATATTGTTGCAGCAGGCGGACATGGTCGACGATATGGTTAAGATGATGTATTCGTCGTCCGAATCCGGATCCAGATACTTTTCCAGATCATTGACGGACGGGGCGGCCGTTTTGGGCGTTTCGCCGTGCTCGTCGGACCATCGGTACAGATCCTGCGGCGTGATGCTTACGCCGTCTGAATATTCATCTTCTCCCAGCCTTACATACAGCGGGATGATCGTTATGTTGTATCTTTTGCAGAGCTCCTCGGACAGATCACAGGTACTGTCTGATAATATCCTTACCATTTTACGATTCCTCCAATTCGTCGTCCGGCTTTCGGTTATCCTTTATATTCCACGAGGCAGTCCCGCAGGTTCTGCTTCTTAGCTTCGGCAAGCGTGCGGTGCGTCAATGCCGAGATCTCCTCCGCGGTCCGGTCGTAAGCGTTCTTTAACCTGCCCAGATCCGTATAGGCGATGCTGACCGTGATCCGGAAGGAATTGTCAATAAGCGTCCCCTTGATCTGATCGCTTAACGCATCAAACAGGTCAAATACGGCCTTCGACGGGGCCTGGATCACACCGATCAGGGACGCATCATCCCACTGATAAGCGCTGCCCACCACCGTAACGGAATCCATCAGCTTCTGCGCCGCAAAGGTAAACGCGAACTTCGCGATGTCCTCTCCGCGCTGGTCGATAAGCTCCTGATAGTAATCCACGGTCATGATAAAAAGGCTCATATCCCGGACCGGCTGCTTGTATATATTCGCTGCGTACCAGGTAAAAAACGCGTTGCGTCCGCCGAATTTGGTCCGCGGATCCAAAGATTCCTTCATCAGTGTCCGCCACATGGATATCCGCGTCTCGCTGATGGCGATGATCATCAGGATATCGCTTTCGCCCGTTCCGTCTCCGATCGGGACGGAAAGCTCGTCGCCGTCTAAAAGCTCTACCGGCTCGCCCTCTTCTAAGGCCTTCCCGCGAAAGATCGTGCGGTTCGTTGTCCGTGCCGGCGTGTAGGTGATCGTCGTACCGATCGTTTCGAATGTGCCGTGCCGGCGTGAAATATATCTGTTCGGGACGGGAATATCGGGAACCTCTTCATCGGACGGACGGCCGATCGTCTGTCGGCCGAAAAGCGAAAACTCGAGGATTTCTTTCCCTATACTGACAAACAGCTTCGGCTCGGCTGCCAGCCCTGTGAGGCGGCTTTTTTCTTCTTCGTCAAAGCTGAACAAATAACAACTCGTGTTCTGGCTCATGTTGCTCTACCTTTCTCTTCCACCCCTTAAAATATATATTATCACAAAAAACCACCCCGATTTCAAGTGTATGTGTCAAATTGACACATTTTTGAAGATCGG
>JAFSYD010000284.1 GCA_017443685.1 Lachnospiraceae bacterium
GCGACTCTTTTTCCGATGAGGCCGCAGGCGTTTTTGCAGCGAACGGCATCTACGTCTATGCATATAAAGACATTATGCCTACACCGGTTCTCTCCTTTTCTGTCAGGGAGCTTGGCGCATCCTGCGGCATTATGATCACGGCAAGCCATAATCCGAAAGAATACAATGGCTATAAGGTCTACGGGTCAGACGGCTGCCAGATCACCACGGAAGCCGCTAAGGAAATCCACGGCTACATTAAAGCGGTCGATCTGTTTGACGGAATAAAACAGGAAACATTGCCAGATGCACGGTCACAGGGTCTTATGGAACCGGCAGAATCCATCATCCCTTCCATATATGATCGTTATATCGAAGCCGTGCTGCATCAGTCCGTATTATTTGGCGACAATATCGACACCGATGTCTCCATCGTATATACACCGCTAAACGGCACCGGACGCAAGCCGGTAGCGGATGTCCTTCGCCTTGCCGGATATACGAATATTACGGTTGTAAGCTCGCAGGAAGCTCCCGACGGAACATTTCCTACTTGCCCGAAACCGAATCCGGAAGAACCGTCCGCTATGGACGAAGGGCTAAAAATGTGCCAAAAAGTCAACGCCGACCTTCTCATCGCCACGGATCCCGACGCCGACCGCTGCGGTATCGCAGTCAAAGACACCGGGCATTCATATCGTCTGCTCACGGCAAATGAGACCGGCATTCTCCTGCTCGACTATATTTGCCGTCAAAGGGCAACCCACGGTCATATGACGGCCAACCCGGTCTTTATGAAAACGATCGTTACCAATGATCTGGCTGCCAAAATCGCCTCCCATTATGAGGTTGAAACAGTCAATGTCTTAACAGGGTTTAAATTCATCGGGGAAAAGATCGGAGAACTGCAGGATCTGCATCGAACGGAAGATTTTATCTTCGGATTTGAAGAAAGCTACGGTTATCTTACCGGAACATACGCCCGCGACAAGGGCGGGGTACTTGCCGCCTATCTGATCGCGGAAATGTTCAGCTATTACCGCACGCGCGGTATATCGCTTTTGGAAAAGCTTGATACATTATATGCCACATTCGGATATTGCCTGAATACGCAGCATACGTATCAGTTTGAAGGTTCTGCCGGCATGGCACGTATGGAAGAAATAATGACCGCTATCCGCGAACAGCCTTGGACAGAATTCGGCGGACAACACGTTGAAAAAGCGGAAGATTTTGATATGGGACTGTACGGTCTTCCCCGATCAAACGTTCTGAAGTTTTACACGAAGGATTGCAGCGTCGTCATCCGCCCGTCCGGAACCGAACCGAAGCTGAAGGTGTATATCAGCGTCACTGCGGAAAACAGTACAACAGCTGATCGCATTGAAAAAGATATTGCAAATGAGATCGATCACCACTGCTTGCGATAAACACTGGGAGCAACGCCTTCGATCTCCTTGAATTTAGAAGAAAAATACTGTGCCGATCCCAAGCCGCATTCTAATCCGATCTCCTCGATCCCTTTTTCGCTGAACCTAAGGAGCTGTTTTGCGTGCGTGATCCGGATCTGCAGCAGATACGTATGGATGTTCACACCATACTGTTCTTTAAACATTTTTGCAAGATAATATTTATTGATGAAAAACCGTGCCGCCAGATCATCCAAAGTGATCTTGGCGGCATAGTTTTCGTCCAGATAATCCCTTACCGGAACAATCATTCGTTTCTTCGGCGGCAGAGACTCTCTCTCTTCCGGATGCCAGGATTCCGTCATGATCCAAGTTAAAAGAGCACTCAGATGCTTGTTGATCAGCATATCTCTCATATGATCAGACCCGCCTGCAACATCCATCAGCTGCGAC
>JAFSYD010000285.1 GCA_017443685.1 Lachnospiraceae bacterium
AGATCCTTCTCATACGTATCGGAAACGAGGCTTGCCGGAATGAAGACTCTCGCCTCATCCACTACGACCGAAAGGCCGCCCTTCAATACGGCATTGACCTTCGCCGTCAAAACTTCCTGATTCTCAAATGCTTCCGCTAAACGCTTGTTGCCCTTCTCCTGTGCCAGGCGCTTATAGGAAAGGATCACCTGACCGTCGCCGTCATTGACCTTGATAACCTTAGCTTCCATCACATCGTCTACATGAACCAATGTCGTCAGATCGACATTCGAATCGTTCGTGTATTCGCTTCTGGTAATGATCCCGTCTGATTTGTAGCCGATGTTAAGAATAATCTCGTCCGGCTTCACAGATATGACCGTGCCTTCGACAATCTCTCCATTCGATATAGTTTTAAAAGACTCTTCCAACATTTGTTCAAAACTCATTTCTGACATTTCGTTTGAACCTCCTTAATAATATAGTTCGGGGTGGAAGCCCCTGCTGTAATACCAATTTTGTCAATGGAAAGAAAGTCGGACAGATCCAGATCATCCGCTGTCTGTAAAAAGAAAGTCCTCGGACAAAGCTTCTTACAGATCTGATACAGCTTAGCTGAATTGGAACTGTTCCTGCCGCCAATCACGAGCATGACATCAACCTGCGACGCGATCTGTGCCGCTTCGCGCTGGCGTTCCTCTGTTGCATTGCATATTGTATTAAAAGCGTAAACATTATACCCCTTTTTTTGTATAATTTCAACCATAACTTGAAATTTCTTGTAGAGGAACGTCGTTTGTGCCACAATACATAGTTCTTTTCCATTGTCTGCCGTAAAATCATCCGCCTCATTTTCATCTGAGATAACGATGCAGGGCCCATCCGACCAGCCCATGATCCCCTCGACCTCGGGGTGGCTTTTACTGCCGAAGATCACGATCTGTTCGCCTTTTGCCGAATGCTCAGAGACGATCTTGTGGATCTTTTTTACGAAGGGACAGGTCGCGTCCGTGATCCGGTTGCCCGCCTGCTTCATATCCTCCAATACGCTTTTTGCCACGCCGTGGGAACGGATAATGATATCCTTATCTCCACCGGCATAGGACGCGCGCACCGTATCGAGCGAAAAGATTCCTTTTTCCTCCAGATCGGCAACGACGTTTTCGTTGTGAATGATCGGCCCGTATGTATATACCGGCGTTCTTTCTTTTGCAAGCGCCCGGGCCATATCCACGGCGCGCCGCACGCCAAAGCAGAACCCGGCGGATTTTGCCAAAATGATCTCCATGGGCTATGCCGCCTTCGTCCGCGCGATGATCTCTGCCACAACTTCGTCGATCGTAAACCCGGAGCTGTCCAAAAGATACGCGTCTTCGGCCTGTTTTAAGGGAGAAAGCGCCCGCGTACGATCCTGCTCGTCCCGCGCCGCGATATCCGCCGCGATCCTGTCAAAATCGCAGGTCTCGCCCTTCGCGGTAAGCTCGTCATAGCGGCGCTTCGCCCGCACCTCTACGCTTGCGGTAAGGAATATCTTAACCTCTGCGCCAGGAAGCACCGTCGTTCCGATATCACGGCCGTCCATAACGACATCGTTCTCCTTTGCGATATCCTGCTGCAAAGACAGAAGCTTCGCGCGAACCGCACCGTAAGCGCTCGTTTTGCTGGCCATATTACCAACCGCTTCCGTGCGGATATTGCCGGTAACATCATCCCCGTTCAGCAAAATATGCTGCCCCTCGGCATCGTGTTTCATTTCTATGCGGATGCCTTTAAGCGCAGCCTCGACCGCCTGCTCGTCATCGCCGTCAATTGCATGATTCAAAAGATAAAGCGCGATCGCGCGGTACAGTGCGCCGGTATCCACGTAGATCATACCAAGCTCACCTGCCACCCGTTTTGCCACCGTGCTTTTGCCGGCTCCCGCCGGTCCGTCAATTGCTATATTCATATCATTTATCTCCTTTGTTTCCCAATGATCCTTCTTCCATAAGGCCGTTTCCCGCCGCGATCCCGGTAGAAAAAGCGATCTGCATATTGTATCCGCCGGTCAAGGCATCAACGTCCAAAACCTCACCGCAAAACGAGATCCCATCGACATTTTTTGCCCGCATCGTCGTCGGATCGATCTGTTTGACCGATACGCCGCCCTGCGTGATGATTGCTTCCTTAAAGCCCCTTGTCCCCGTAATGGAAAGCGGAAACTGCTTCAACAGCTTTCCGACCGCGGTTCGCTCTTCTTTCGTAAGCGTACCGATCTTCCGGTCGGAAGCGATAGACAGGCGGGAAAGCATCAAAGGGCCCATACTTTTCGGGAGCAGCCCGTCAAACAGCCGCCGGCAGCTTTGCTTCGCCTGCGTATCGATCACGGATATCAGACGTTTGTCCAGCTGCTCCGTAGAAAGGCGCGGCTTAAAATCGATCTGCGCCGGCAGGTATTTGCTTTCGGACAGCACCTTTGCGATCCGCGAAGAAGCCGACAGCACGATCGGTCCTGAAATTCCGAAATGCGTAAACAGCATTTCGCCGAACTCCTCATACAGCCGCTGTCCCTTTGCCGAAGCCAGCGGCGCATGCTCCTTATTTTGCCCGCTTTGCCGCTTGTCGTCCGAAAATACCGTAAACGTAACGTTTTTCAGCGCCAAACCGCTCAATTCGAAGATATCCGTCTCCTTTACGGCAAAGGGGACGAGTGCCGGATGCGTCGGCGTCGTCGATATCCCAAGCGCTTTGGCGAAGTTAAGCCCGTCACCGGTGGAGCCTGTCGCCGGATACGAAAGCCCTCCCGTCGCTACGATCACGTGGTCGGCCAAAAGCGTATCCCCGTTATCGAGCCGGACGCCGTTCACACAAAGCCGTTCTCTCTCCTTACGGACGATAAGCTCTTTTACCCCGCAATCCGTCCGGATCTCCACCTTCCGGTCACGTAAGGCACGCGTCCATGCCGCCGTGATATCCGAGGCGTGATCCGATACCGGAAACACGCGGTTGCCGCGCTCCGTTTTGGTCTTAAGACCGTATTTTGACAACAGCATAAGAAGCTGTTCGTTCGTAAAACCGTACAGCGAACTGTATAAAAATTTCGGATTGGAAACGATCTTATCGAAAAAATCCGAAATATCCGCCGCGTTCGTCAGGTTCCCCCTGCCTTTTCCGGTGATGTAGATCTTTTTTCCGAGCTTTTCGTTCCTCTCAAGCAAAAAAACGTTTTCTACATGAAAGGAGGCGGCATAAGCCGCCGCCATCCCAGCAGCTCCGCCGCCGATTATAATTGCTTTATTCATTGTGCGTCTTTGATCGAGAAGCTGATGCGTCCCATTTTATCCTTGCCTAAGCACACGACCTTCACTGTATCGCCCAGGGTCAGGACATCCTCTACGCGGTTGATGCGCTCCTTTGCGATCTTGGAGATATGCACCATGCCCTCCTTGCCGGGAGCAAACTCAACAAAAGCGCCAAACTCTTTGATCGATACCACCTTACCGGTAAATACCTGACCTTTTTCGAAATCCGTAACGATAATGTTGATCATACGAACCGCTTCGTCCATGGCAGCCTTGTCCGTACCGCATACCGAAACGTTACCGTCGTCATCAATGTCGATGCGTACGCCGGTACGATCGATGATCTCATTGATCGTCTTGCCGCGCTGTCCGACCACATCACCGATCTTCTGCGGATCGATCTTGATCGAAATGATCTTCGGCGCATACTTGCTGACTTCCGGACGCGGCTCGGCGATCGCCTTTGACATACACTCGTCCATGATGAAGAAACGCGCCTCTCTCGTACGGCGGATCGCCTCTTCCACGATCGGACGTGTCAGGCCGTGGATCTTGATATCCATCTGGATCGCGGTGATTCCGTCCTTCGTACCCGTAACCTTAAAGTCCATATCGCCGAAGAAGTCTTCCAGCCCCTGAATATCAGTCAGGACCAGGTAATCGTCATCCGTATCTCCGGTCACCAGACCGCAGGAAATACCCGCGACCATCTTCTTGATCGGAACACCTGCCGCCATAAGAGACATACAGGATGCGCAGGTCGAAGCCATCGAAGTCGAGCCGTTGCTCTCGAATGTTTCGGATACCGCACGGATCGCATACGGGAACTCATCCGTTGTCGGCAGTACCGGCAAAAGCGCACGCTCTGCCAATGCCCCGTGTCCGATCTCGCGGCGCCCCGGACCTCTCGACGGACGCGTTTCGCCTACCGAATAGGACGGGAAATTATACTGATGGATATAACGCTTTTCCGTAATATTGTCGTCAAGACCGTCAATGCGCTGTGCTTCGGAAAGCGGCGCTAACGTAACAACGTCACAGATCTGTGTCTGTCCGCGGGTAAACATCGCGGAACCGTGCACGCGGGGAATGATATCAACTTCCGCCGCAAGCGGACGGATCTGATCGATCGCACGCCCGTCCGGACGCTTGTGATCCTTTAAGATCATCTTACGTACCGTCTTCTTCTGATACTGATAGATCGCCTCATCCAAAACAGCAAGATATTCTTCGTTATCCGCAAAGGCTTCTTCTAACTTTGCGGTTATGTTGCGGATGTTCTGCTCGCGTACCTGCTTTTCGTCCGTGAATACCGCTTCTTCCATTTCCTCGGGAGAAACGATCCGTTTCATGTCCTCAAACAATGCATCGGGTACCGCGCGGCTTTCGTACGTGAACTTCTCTTTGCCGACTTCACTGACCATCTGCTTGATCAGAGCGATGATCGACTGATTGACCTCATGCGCCTGATAGATCGCCTCTAAGATCTGATCCTCCGGCACTTCGTTCGCACCCGCTTCGATCATAATGACCTTCTCTTCCGTAGAAGCAACGGTCATACGCAGATCTCCCTTGTCCCATTCCTCCTGCGAGGGATTGACAATAAACTTACCGTCAACAAGACCCATCTGTGTCATTGCGCAAGGACCGTCAAACGGTATATCCGAAATGCAGGTAGCCATTGCCGTGCCGATCAT
>JAFSYD010000027.1 GCA_017443685.1 Lachnospiraceae bacterium
CTGTATCCGGCTGTGGATCTTCCTTGTCTATTTTAATTAGTTCCCCACCCTGTAAATCCTGGTTATGGAGGTATCGAAGCATCTCAATCGCATTATCATCAAGGCCGGTCTGTTCTTTGTATATAGTAGCAGAAAACAAAGGATCATCTTGCAAATTGAGAAGATAATCTGCATCGTATTTTAACTTCTTACAGAGATCATACATAAAAAGAATAGTATCTCTTCTTCCTATTCCAGATGGTTTGACTATCCCACTATAGGTATCCACAGTCACATTTAACATTTGAGCCATGATCTTCTGGGAATAGTCGTGCTTATCGGCATATTCCGTTAAGCGATCCTTAAACTTCTGATATGCTTTTTCTGCTTGCGATGAATATGATTTGTTGCTTCTCCGTCCTTCTCTTTTTGCCGCCATATAGTCCTCCTAACAAAATAAATGAATACTGGTAAAAATTATACCGCATTATAGAAAAAATAGGAAGAAAAATGGAAGAAAGATGGTAAGGAATTGAATCTGAACAGGCGGTATAATAAAAGAAAAACGCAAGCGTTGGGACAATATTAAATGTCAGAGACGCTGCAAAGAAAGGAGGTAGTTGGAGTGAAAATCATTGCAAAGCCGTTACTGACGGAAGCTCGAATCCGAGCAAATCTTACGATCCATGAACTTGCATCCAAGGCAAATGTGCCGGTCGGTACGCTGTCGAGGGCCGAAAACGGACATAGCATATCCATGCGGTCAGCACATAAATTGTGCAATTTTTATAAGCAACAGTTTGAAAGTTTATTTGAAATAACAGGAAGGGAGAATTGATTATGACTACAAAAATAATATCAGATCGTGATATCGCCGCTTTACGCAGGCGTATTAAGAAATTTGGATATAACATCCATAAGTTGAACATTTCCATAGGTCATCAAATTAAAATAAGCAAATTTTGGATTGAAGAAGAAGTTACTGGAGACGCTGTGGTTCTTTTGGAGTGTGAATTATTATATGAAAATCTTCAGGTTTACCTTTATTCGTTTGATGAAATCAAATCGATATTAAATTGGTTGGAATTAGAGTTTGTAGACTGTGTACCGTGTAACACATTTTGTAAATATGTAGAGCTCGATGACTGTCGCTCTTGTGATAAATCAAAATGGATAATAAATAAACCCTCGCTGGAGGAATTTACTCAAGTTGTGCGTGCTTGTATTTTCTTAGCATGGTTATTAGGAGGAGAGAAATATGCTTGATAATAATGAAGAATACGCCTTGGGGATGACATATCCTGAGTACCACCTGTGGTACGAAAATCGGCAGATAGCAGAGCAGCGGCTCATAAAGATGCTTCGCCCACATGCACGTAAAAAAGGTTATGGGATCAAAAAAGGATACAGTCCGGACAGCATATCAAATCCAAACCTGAAAGAAGGAGTTAATCCGGCAAATATCAATCCGCCTGCATATGCGTTAGTTGATCTTAAAACAGGGGAGTATGTAGAAGGGTTTGTAGAGCATCAACGCTGTGCTGATGGACACGAATGTTTTATTTATGACATGGAAGCAACAGACATTGCAGCCTTTCTCGAAATTGATACCGACATATTATGAAAAAAAATTAGGATCGTCTTGTCTTAAATAAATTCAATAATCTAATTTGGAAAGGGGGTATCTCCATGAGCAGACAAGCACAAAATGGGGATACCCCATTTTTAACAGATGACTTGCTGGTACTTTTGAAAACTGATAAGATGGAAACAGAGGATGCGCGGAAATTGTACAGAGAGATGGAGAAACAGATCATCCTCAGAGATTATACGTTTCCGGATAAGCCAAGTAGTGACGGGTTCTATCATATTTATGTGACGGATCCCACCAAGAAGTCAGGAAGGAGGGCGATAAAAGCCAAGACAATCGATGCCTTAAAAGATAAGGTATATGCACATGAAAAAGGTATCAATGGGAAAGCACGTAAGACATTCAAGGAGGTGTTTGGATTATCGCAAAGTGAAAAATTAAAGTATGCAAAGAGCGAAGAACGGCAACTGTCTGTATTTAATACTATCGGGCGCAATGACTCAGAGTACCGGCGATTCTTTGCAGGGACGGCATTTGAGAGAATGTATATTGATGAGATCACAAAGAAAGACGTGGACAATATTACGTACCAGGTGTTGTCAAGGTACGATCTGACGGATAAGGGTTTCTTAAGTTACAGGGGCTTACTGAAAGCAACATTTGACCTTGCGTATGAAGAATACTGGATTGCAGACAATGTTTATAACCGCGTGAATTTTAAGAAATATAAGGATATGCTCAAAGAGCCGACGCCGATTGAAGAACGGTTACATACAGACAAGGAGATAGAAGATATCATTGCGTATGTCCGTGACAAGCACAGGAAGTCTCCGGGTTATATGCCTGCGTATGCATTGGAATTGCAGCTGATAATGGGTCTACGGCGCGGAGAGGTACTTGCGTTGAAATGGAGTGATGTATTCGAAGACCATATCTTGATCCGTCGGGAACAGATCACCGTTAATCCGAGTAAGTATACAAAAGGATGTGATAAGGTAGTTGAACACACAAAAACAAGGCGGAACCGTAAGTATCCTAAGACGCGGCAAGTTATAGCGCTGCTGGAGCAATTAAAGGCCGTCAATGGGGAATCAGACAGTGAGTTTTTGTTTCCATCTGACAATGTCAATGGGATCGTGTCGAATAATGCTCTGTATAAGTTTTATCGTAGAACTTGTGATGCGCTTGATATTCCGATTTGTAAGGAATGTATTAAGGGGACACATTCGTTCCGGCGAAATGCAGAAACAAAAGTAGTCAACCAATCAGGTGGTAATATTATTATGGCTGCAAAGCTGTTTGGACATTCGCCTGCTGTCGCAGAAAAGAACTATTATACAGGCTTGGATATGACAAAGGCAAAAGCCGTGTTGGAATCATAGCATTCAGGGTAACCAAAGGGTAACCAAAATCAGGGATTTTCTCAAAAATAAGAAACCCCGGAACCCTTGAAAATACTGGGCTCCGGGACTTCACCAAGAGCGGAGATGCAGGGATTCGAACCCTGGTGCCGGGGTAAACCGACAAACGCATTTCGAGTGCGCCGCGTTATGACCACTTCGCTACATCTCCAAGTCATAATACGATCCGTTACGGATCTTCGCATATTATACGTGCGTGCTTTTAACAGCTTCCCTATTCTACAATATTTTTTTCAAAAAGGCAAGTATTACATTGTTTTATCCCGAAAATTATTTTATAATGATGCTTAGCGAGTAAAATGCGGTGCATTTTCGCAGGTAAGATGTAAAGGAACACCAAGAAAAGGGGGATTACTATGAAAATCGGTTTATTGACGAGCGGCGGTGATTGTCAGGCGTTGAATGCTGCGATGCGCGGTGTTGTTAAGGGTTTGTCGGAGACGGTCGATAAGCTTGAAGTATACGGCTTCGAGGAAGGCTATAAGGGGCTTATTTACGGGAATTACCGTTTGCTTACGAGCGTGGATTTCTCCGGGATCTTAACGAAGGGCGGAACGATCCTGGGTTCATCCCGTCAGCCGTTTAAGATGATGCGTATTCCGGATGCGAACGGTCTGGATAAGGTAGAGGCGATGAAGAGCAATTACCATAAGCTCAACCTGGACTGTCTGGTTATCCTTGGCGGCAACGGAACGCAGAAGACGGCGAATCTGCTCCGCGAAGAGGGACTTAACATCATCCATCTTCCGAAGACCATCGACAACGACATTTACGGCACGGACATGACCTTTGGCTTCTATTCCGCGGTCAATATCGCCTGCGAGGCGATCGACTGCATCCATACAACAGCTGCATCCCATAACCGCGTGTTCATCGTTGAGGTAATGGGACATAAGGTGGGATGGCTGACGCTTTATGCGGGTATCGCTTCCGGCGCGGATATCATCCTTTTGCCGGAGATCCCGTATGATAATGACAAGATCATCGATGCGATCCAGAAGCGCAAAAAGCAAGGCAAAGGCTTCACTATCCTTGCGGTAGCGGAGGGCGCGATCTCGAAGGAAGACGCGGCGCTTTCCAAGAAGGAGCTGAAGAAAAAGCGCGAAAACGAGCCGCATCCGTCCGTATCCTACCGGATCGCGGAAATGATCACACAGCGTACCGGTTCGGAAGCGCGCGTGACGGTTCCGGGACATACGCACCGCGGCGGCAGCCCGTGCCCGTACGATCGCGTACTTTGCACCCGCCTGGGTTCGGCAGCGGCGAAGGCGATCGTTGACGGCAAGTTCGGCAATATGGTCGCGATCATTAACGGTGAGACGAAGCTCGTTCCGTTAGAGAAGGTTGCAGGGAAGCTTAAGATGGTGGATCCGGGCTGCAAGCTCATCAAGGAGGCAAAGAGGACAGGCATCAGCTTTGGCGACTAATGGCATATCAGGCACTGTACCGTAAATTCCGCCCAAAGGAATTTGCGGATGTAAAAGGACAAGAGCATATAGTAACGGCGCTGAAGAATCAGATCCGCGACGAACGGATCGGTCACGCGTACCTTTTTACGGGTACGCGCGGCACCGGCAAAACGACAATGGCAAAGATATTTGCCAAAGCGGTCAACTGTGAACAGCCAAAAGAAGACGGCTCACCGTGCGGCGAATGTGCGGTGTGCCGTTCTATTGAAGAGGGCGCGTCCATGAGCGTGATCGAGCTGGACGCGGCATCGAACAACAGCGTGGATGATGTCCGAGGGATCATCGAGGAGATCGAGTACCGACCGACCGAGGGCAGATATAAGGTATACATCGTCGATGAGGTGCATATGCTTTCGGGAGCAGCCTTCAACGCCCTGCTGAAGACACTCGAAGAGCCGCCGTCTTACGTGATCTTTATTCTTGCGACGACTGAGGTCAACAAGGTGCCGATCACGATCTTATCGCGCTGCCAGCGGTATGATTTTCGCAGGATCACGATCGAATCCATCGCGGGACGCCTTGCGGAGGTTATGGACGCGGAGGGCAATGCCTATGAGGAGAAGGCGCTTTCCTATATAGCGAAGGCGGCGGACGGTTCCATGCGTGACGCGCTGTCGCTTTTGGATCAGTGCATTGCATTTTACCCGGACAAGAAGCTGTCATATGATGATGCGCTGAATGTGCTCGGCGCGGTTGATACGGAAGTGTTTTCGCGGATGTTTCAGAATATCCGGAAAGGCGATGTGGCGGCTGTCATCCGGCAGGTAGACGAGATCATATACGCGGGGCGGGAGCTTCCCCAGTTCATGACGGATTTCACATGGTATCTGCGCAACCTGCTTCTGGTAAAAAGCGCGGACGGAATGGAAGACGTGCTTGACGTATCGACAGAGACACTTGCCGTGTTAAAAGAGGAAGCCGCGCAGGTGTCAGATGAGGTGTTGATGCGCTACATCCGTCTTTTGTCGGAGCTTTTGAACCGCATCCGCTATTCGCCGCAGAAGCGGCCGATAGTGGAGATCGGCCTGATCCGTATGATGAAGCCGCAGATGGATCATGATCTGGACAGCGTTCTGGACCGCCTGTATAAGATCGAGGAACAGCTCGAAAGCGGAATGATCACGGTCAGTGCGCCGGTGGGGCAGGCAGCCGGCCAGACGCCCGCTGCCACAAGCAATGAACGGGAGAAGCTTCCCGCGGCGGTGCCCGAGGATGTGCAAAAGGCGGTAAAGCTTTGGAAAACGATCGTAGCTGATGCACCCTTGCCGCTGGCGAAGTATCTGGGGATGGCGTATGTGTCGGTGGATCAGAACCGCGAGCTGATGCTGGTATTCGATGCGAACGACCCGCAGCAGGATTTCGCGCGGGGACAGGCGGCGAACCGTATCGAGCAGATCAAAACGCTGATCGGCGAACACGTCGGTGCCGATGTACCGGTGGTGGTCAAACGGAACGATTCACAGCTGCCGCGTGAGCATAAATACGAAAATGCGATCGATGCTTTTGCAAAAGAAATCGGCATGGATATTGAGGTAGAAGATTTTTAAAACAGGAGAGGTAGAAAAATGGGAGGACGCAGAGGCGGTTTTTCCGGCGGGATGCCGGGCAACATGAAAAATATGATGAAGCAGGCGCAAAAGATGCAAAAGCAGATGGAAGAAGCGCAGGCTGCATTGGAGGAGCAGGAGGTAACGGCATCTTCCGGCGGCGGAGCGGTTGAGGTGACCGTCAGCGGCGGAAAGGAAGTCAAGAAGATCAAGCTTTCCGAAGAGGTTGTGGATCCTGAGGATATCGAGATGCTGGAGGATCTGATCGTTGCGGCGACGAACGAGGCGCTCCGTAAGGTTGATGAGCTTTCGCAGGCGTCGATGTCGCAGCTGACGAGTGCGCTGTCCGGTTTGGGGATGTAACGGTGGAGTATTACAGCAGACAGATCAGCGCCATGATCGAGGAGCTGTCACGTCTTCCGGGGATCGGCGCGAAGTCGGCGCAGCGGCTGGCGTTTCACATTTTACATATGCCAAAAGAAGACGTACGGCGATTGTCGGATACGCTGACGGATGCGAGAGAGCATGTGCGTTACTGTAAGGAGTGCTGCACGCTGACCGACCGGGAGATCTGTCCGATCTGCGCCAACGCAAAGCGCAACCACCGGCAGATCATGGTGGTCGAGGACAGCCGCGATCTGGTCGCCTACGAGAAAACGGGCGAGTACGACGGCGTGTATCATGTCCTGCACGGCGCGATCTCACCGATGCAGGGGATCGGTCCGGATGATATCCGGCTGAAGGAGCTGATGCAGCGCCTGCAGCAGGAAGAGGTGGATGAGATCATCATCGCCACGAATTCGAGCCTGGAAGGGGAAACGACGGCGATGTATTTAAGCAAGCTCTTAAAGCCGACGGGCATCCTTACGACGCGGATCGCAAGCGGCGTTCCGGTGGGCGGCGATCTCGAATACATTGACGAGGTGACGCTGCTGCGTGCCTTGCAGGGGCGCACGAAGTTATAACCTAATATTTTTATCAAATTGTCCGAAATAATGGTTGAACGGAAAAGCAGAAACGGATGTCTGCCCGTCAATGATCATATCGGACTTTTTTGTTACTTCGAAACGGATTTCGAAAGAACGGTTTACCGGATAAAGGAGCAGACGTCTATGCAGATCGAAGACATTCGCTTGATGCAATCGCAGAATGAAAAGGCAAAAGCAGGCGCGTTCGTACGTACGAGCTTAACCGCCCGGGAAGAGGACAAGACACCTTCCGCAGGTGGGGCATTCGATGTACGTATCGGGACAGGCGCAATGCCGAAGACATCTTCACTATATTCCAGAAATCAGATAAAAGAGGGCGGCCTGTTCGATGAAATGGCGGACCGCGAAGCGCATTTTACCGACACCGCATCTATGGTGCAGCAGCTGTCGATGCGGGCGGCGGGCTTTACGACGGAGGATTTTGACGAGGCGGCAAAGGAAGGCTACGATGTAAAGGAGATGGAGCCGCGCGAGATCATCACGGTCGTTGACAAGATCAAAATGGAGCTGGCAAAGGGCGGCAAGGATATCTCAGATATGGGCGGCCTTTCTGAGGCCGAGCTTGAAGCGATGGCAAAAAGTCCGGCTCTTGCGGCGGCACTCGAGCGGCAGCTTGCGGGCGAGGATCTGCCGGCGGATACCGAGACGGTAGCCGATGCCGTAACGGCGGTGCGCAAGGCAGCGGAGCTTTCTCCCCTGACGGATGGCGCGATGAAAAATCTCCTGTTTGAAAATAAGGAGCCGACGATCGAGAACTTATATCGCGCAGAATTCGGCGGAGAGAACGCTCGTTTGGGAGCGCCGGCAAATCCGATCGACGATGAAACGTTTGCACAGATGGGCAGACAGATCACGGCGATCATAGAGGAGGCGCATCTTCCTGTGGATGATGCTCAGATGGAAAACGCCCGTTTCCTGCTGGAAGCGGATCTTCCGGTGACGGCAGAGAACCTTTCGTATCTGCATACATTGCAGAGCGAGCCGCTCACACTTACCGCCGCGGAGGTGGTAAATGCGATCACGGATGCCGTGGATGAAGGCCGGATGCCGCAGGAAGCGTATCTGATGCATGGATTTTCGCTGCACGATATGGCGGCAGACGTGATGGATACAGTGACAAACGCGGCTGACGGGCAGGAAGCGGCGAACGCTGCGGAAGAACGGCCCCTGACGCCGGCGGCGCTGGCACGGAAGATGGCGGAAGATACCGGTTCCCAAAACACCGGCAGCGGTGACGCCCCCACGGACAGCCCGCAGGGGAACGCGTCGAAAGCGCCCGCGGCAGATACAGGCTTTGTGCCGGACACCCCCGAAGCGGTCAGAGCTGTTCGCGTATTACAGGAAGCACGTCTTGTGATGACGCAGGAAGCAAACCTTTCGCTGTTAAAACAGGGGATATCGATCGACACGACCGAATTATCCGACCTTGTCGAACAATTAAAGGAGCAGGAAAACGCATTTTACAAAACGATGTTTTCCGGAGCGGGCGAGCGCACGATGGAGGAAAGGATCGAATTGTTCGACCAAACGCGGGAAACCATTTCTTCTCTGGAGGAAATGCCGGCGGCTTTATTGGGCCGTATCCCCGAGGGAGCACAGGCAACGCTGGAACGCCTTACAAACGAGGGCCAAAATCTTCAGGCAAAAATGCGCGAAGCAGGCGAACGCTATGAAACGATGCGCACCGAGATACGACGGGATCTTGGCGACAGCATAAAAAAAGCCTTCCGCAACGTAGATGCGATCCTTACGGATATCGGTCTGGAGGATACGGAAACGAACGAGCGGGCGGTACGGATCCTGGCATACAATGAGCTTGACATCACACCGGAAAGCGTGCAGACGATGAAGGCTTGTGACGAGCAGGTGCAGAGGGTATTTAAGAACCTGACGCCGGCGGTGGTGGCGCGTATGATCCGCGACGGAGAGAATCCGCTTGACCTTTCCATCGAAGAATTGAACGGGAAGGCGGAAGAAATAAAGGCGATCGGCGGCGCGCAGAGTTCGGAGGGTGATTTTGCCGATTTCCTGTGGAAAGCGGAGCAGTCCGGTGATCTTACCGAGGAGGAGCGGAACGGCTTCGTCGGTATCTGCCGCCTTATTTACCAGGTGGAACAGACGGACGGTGCGGTGATCGGGCAGCTTTTGCACCAGGGCGCGGATGTAACGCTCCGTAATATGATGGGAGCGGTACGCACGCGGCGCCATGAGAATCGGGAGTATGAGATCTCGGACGAGAGCGGTTTTCTTTCTTTTGACAAAAGTGTTCTTTCCATCACGGATCAGATCGAGATGGCGTTTGAGACGAACCGGATGAAGGATGCAAAGGATGCGATCACACCGGATAAGATGAGGCGCTTCGGGAGTGAAGAAGCGTATCTTGGCCTGTCGCCCGATCGTTTTGCGGAGGCACTTTCGCAAATGGAGGAAAGTTCCGCGGATTTGGAAGCCGAAAAACGGCTGGCTGATATGACGAAGGAGAATGTGAAGGAAGCGATCGCCTCCGAACAGCGGGTGTATGACATCCTTAACCGCTTTGATTTGGCGCAGACACCGGCGAATTTAGAGGCCATGTCCCGGATGCTTGCGGACCGCAACGGGATGTACCGAAGGCTGTTTGGCAGGAATGACCGGCGCACCTTCGGGGATGAGGCGGATATTGCGGACACGAAGGATATCACCGATGTGATGGAGGATGTGATGAAGGCGTTCGGTGAAGCGGTCAAAACGCCCGAAGATATGGCCGAAGCACAGCGGAAATTGGAGGACATCGCAACCAATGTTATGAAAAATATGCTCATGGAGCAGCCGGTCGGTACGATCGATGTACGAGGCATGCAGGTTGCGATCAAGCAGATCCGGGCGATCGGTCAGATGGGATCGAAGGCGGAGACCTATGCGGTGCCGATCACGGTCGCGGATGAGACCGGCAGCCTGTCGCTTAAGATCGTACGGGGAAAAGAGGAAGACCGGGGGCTCGTGGACGTGGCGCTTTCTACCGAACGGCTCGGTAATATATATGCGTCCTTCCGATATTCGGCGGATGGCATTGACGGTACGGTAAATGCCGATACGCCCGCAACGCGCGAGCTCCTTGCAGCGCGCAGTGAGGAATGGAAGGCGGCGATCGCACAGGCAGCGGAGGAGAAGGAGGTGCGGATGACCTTCGGATTTGACGCGCGGACGGATGCGAACGCGATCTTTGACGAACCGAAGATGGATTTTGATACGACAAATGAGAGGCCGGAGGTTCAGACCCGCGCATTGTACGGACTGGCGAGAGCCGCGATCGATGCATTTTCGATGCTGTAACGGGCCGGGACTGCGTGCTGTTCGATTTTACCGCATAAAATCTGCTCCATCGCTTATGCTTTTATGTAAAAGAGCCGATAAAAATGATAACAGAAAACGAACACGGATGGGTTTTGATTTGCACGGATGCAAGGAGAAGGACGTATCTTTCGCTTTGCGTCCGTTTTATGTAAAGGAGATTAGCTATGAAGATCAATAACAACATCTCAGCGGTTATCACGAATAAGCATTTGCTCCGCCAGGAGAATGCGCTGTCGGAATCGATGGAGCGGCTGTCGTCGGGTCTGAAGATCAACCATTCGTCGGACGCGCCGGCGGGCATGGCGATATCGAGCAGGATGCAGGCACAGATTGACACATAGGACCGTGCTTCTCAGAACGCGTCCGATGTACAAAGCGTACTGGAAACGGCGGATGCCGGTCTTGAAGCGATCACAAACATGCTGCAGCGGATCCGCGAGCTTGCGGTACAGGCGGCGAACGATACGAATTCGCAGCAGGAAAAGGACGCGATCCAGTTAGAGGTCGAGAACTTAAAGGAAGAGGTGGATCGTATCGCGACGACGACGGAGTTTAACACGAAGCATCTGCTGGACGGCGCGATCGATAAGCGAGTGTACGCGGAGGATGTAACGCGTGTGTCGGTATCGGATGCGGTGACGGAAGGCACCTATCAGATCGAGGTGGAGGATACGGCTAAAGCGGGAAATATCAGTATGTCGGTGACGCCGTCAAGCTGGGGGGCAGTGGATCCGAACAAAGGTGTTTGGCTGACCAACGTGGAAGGAAATATTTCCATTAACGGCGGAACGGCATCGATCACTTCGGGTATGACCCTGGATGAGGTGTATGCAGCGGTCGAGAAAGCGGCGACCCTGGGAAATGCGGAGGCGACATTCGATAAAACCAATAACAGCTGGAAATTTGAATCTGTTGCGCTGGGAAGGAACTCTATTGTGAATGTCGGCTTTTCTCCGTCGCTTGCAGCCGCAGTTTCGAATGTGACGCATACCGAACGAAACAATAGCGGTGTAAGCTCTTCAACGGCGGCAAATTGGGCATTGGACAGTACGACGGGGATGTACGAAGCAAAGGATTTCGGAGAAGACCCGA
>JAFSYD010000286.1 GCA_017443685.1 Lachnospiraceae bacterium
AACGAGTGAACTTAGGCGACCGCGGTGAGGCGTATCCGGATCAGCTGTCCGGAGGCCAGAAGCAGCGGATCGCGATCGTGCGTGCCCTGATGATGCAGCCGGAGATCATGCTTTTTGACGAGCCGACCTCCGCGCTCGATCCCGAGATGGTCGGAGAGGTGCTTGACGTTATGCAGTCGCTTGCGGCGGACGGGATGACGATGGTGGTCGTGACCCATGAGATGGGATTCGCGCGTGAGGTCGCGGACCGGATCCTCTTTATGGACGCCGGCAAGCTCGTTGAGGACGGCACGCCGGAGGAGATCTTCGATGCGCCGAAGAGTGCGAGATTAAAGGATTTTCTTGCGAAGATTCTGTGAGAACGGTATCTGTGCCAAAAGCACGGCAGCAAAGATGAGTACACAGCCCGCGATTTCCCGCGGGCTTAATTTTTCGCCTAAAATGAGCCAGCCTGAGAGAACGCCGAAGACGGACTCTAAGCTCATGATGACCGATGCAACGGTCGGGTGGATGCCTTTTTGGCCGACGATCTGCAGGGTGTAGCCGCCCGCGCTTGAGCCTATCCCGGCATAGATCAGGGCTTCCCAGCCGCTGCTATCGGCTGCCATGATCGTATCACACCACGCCTTACTGTCCGGCACAAGCTCCAAACATACGGCAGGGATGAGCACTAAGAAGCCTGCCATAAAAAATTGCGTACAGGCAAACGGGACAGCCTCGGCATCCTTTACAAACCGATCGATCATCAGGATCTGCCCTGCGAAGCAGAGCGCACAGAGCAAAAGCAGAATGTCCGCCGGCGAGAGCGCAAGCGATTCTCCGGCGCACAGCAGGTAGAGTCCGACGAGCGTGATCCCCACGGCGACCCATACCCGAAGCGGGCATTTTCTTCCGAAGAATACGCCGATGACCGGCACAAGCACGATATAGCAGGCAGTAAGGAACGCTGCTTTGCCCGCGGAATGACCGATCGTGATACCAAGCTGCTGCAAAGTCGAAGCAAAGGCAAGAAAGACGCCGCAGACGGCACCTGCCGTAATCGAGTTTTTCAGCGGCGGAATGTGCGCGGCATCATAGATGCGGGCATCTTTTTTCCGGATAAAAACGACCAGCGGCAGCAGCACGAGCCCGCCGAGGATGAACCGGCTTGCGTTAAAGGTATAGGGAGGGAACGCCTCGCCTCCCGCCCGCTGCGCGACGAAGCCGATGCCCCAGATCACCGAGGTAATGATAAGGATAATTGCGCTTTTGATACTTGTTTTTTCCATAACCGGCATTATAGCAAATCAAAGACTGTAATTCAATACGTCCGTGCCGGCGGGACATCGAAAGGAGGATGCAATAACGCATCTTTGGCGTAAAGCAGGATTCCGCCGCCGGGTGGCGTTTGGCCGCTGAATCATATTTTCGTCAATTTGTTTAAAAATTCATTGAATTTGTATTAAGAATTTGTTAAAATATTCGTTGCGCATAACATATATGTGCAAAAGGGTACTCTATGATGCGTCAAGCATTATAAAAATAAAGCATTTTAGGAGGAGAAAAAATGGCAAACAAATGGGTTTACATGTTCAGCGAAGGCAACATGAGCATGCGTAATCTTCTCGGCGGCAAGGGTGCGAACCTTGCGGAGATGACAAGTATCTTCAAGGATACGTTTGCGGACCGCAATCCCGTACCGCAGGGCTTCACGATCACGACGGAAGCTTGTACGCAGTATTATGAGGACGGCCGGAAGATCAACGACGAGATCATGTCGCAGGCGATGGAAGGCGTTAAGAAGATGGAAGAGATCAACGGCAAGAAGTACGGCGATCTGACCAATCCGCTTCTCGTTTCCGTACGTTCCGGTGCCCGCGCTTCCATGCC
>JAFSYD010000287.1 GCA_017443685.1 Lachnospiraceae bacterium
CTTCGCTGACGGATATTTATAATTGATTGTTACAGGTGCCATCTCCCGGGCTATACCGGGGGATGGCACATTTTATTCCAACGGAACAATCCGTGAATCACCTTTTGACCCTCACATCATTTTATGTTATACTTGTGCTTTGTTAAAAATATTAACGGAGGTATCAAAATGGGAGTCATTAACATCATTCTCGGAGTTTTATTGGTTTTGGGCGGGTTATCCTGTCTCTTTACGCCGTTCATGACTTTTTTAAGTCTTGGATATTGGATCATCATTCTGTTCTTTGTGTACGGAATAGCGGCTATTGTACGATCCATAGCGACAAAGAGCTACGGGATAACGCTGGTCTTCGGCATCTTCAGTCTGTTTGCGGGTATCGTCGGTCTCATTCATCCCGGCGACGTGACGCTGGCGACGGATATGTTCCTGCTGTTTTTAGCGGGCGTATGGTTCATCGCGCAGGGAATCTTTCTGATTCTGCTGGCATTCGGAGCGAAAAGGATCACCGGTCATTTCGGATGGGCCGGCCTCGTCATCGGCATCCTGGCCATACTCCTCGGAATGTATTCCATCGCGCATCCGATGATCGCGGCGCTGGCGATCGGAATGCTGATCAGCCTGTACTTCATCGAGTCGGGCATCAGCCTGATCATGTTCGGCAGCGTGCAAAACGCGGTAGAGGATGAGATTGCGAGACGGTTCTGATAAAATATTACGTTTCTTTATTATCGTCGATGATAGCCGATGGAGTATATGGAAACGAAGACAGGTCAGAATGTTTTAGTTATTTGTGACAGTTCTTATGTGCTGACCCGGCTCGCGGAAAATGTGAGCCGGGTTATTGTTTTTGAAAGGATAAGGTACCTGCGCAGTCAGCTGAATGCGTACATAAATAAGGAACAGGAGGAGGAGAACTATGGCAGTAAAAACACCGCGCAGCCGGGAAAAGTTTACGGGCGGCGCAAGCAAGGGCGTACATAAGAGAGGCGAGGGGCTCGGGACCGGCCCGGTTGGCGGCCCGTCGGGCGGGGGATCATCTTCGGGAGGAATGTCGCGCGGGGCCAAGGCCGGCGGCCTGTCGATCCCGGTGATCGTGATCGCGCTCATTCTCTACTTTTTTATGGGTGGAAACGGCGGATCGGACGAAGGGACATCGCAAACGCAGCAGGTGCCCGATATGTCGTCCGTTTCCGCGCCGACGGCAAAGCTGGATACCTCGGTTGCCGCGGGATCCCGGGATAAATACACGACGATCGCGGGGGACGGCAGCGATGTGACGACGCTGATGGTTTACATGTGCGGAACGGATCTTGAGTCCAAAAGCGGCATGGCAACGAACGATATCAAAGAGATGCTCGGGGCAAAGCTCTCCGACAACATCAACCTTCTGATCTATACCGGCGGATGCAAAAAATGGAATAATTCCGCCGTCTCTTCCTCCGTCAACCAGATCTACATGGTAAAGGACGGGAAGCTCGACTGCCTTGTGAAGGATGACGGGAATAAGTCCATGGTGGAGGCGGACACGCTGTCTTCGTTCATCCGCTGGTGCGCCCAAAATTACCCCGCGAACCGCTATGACCTGATCTTCTGGGATCACGGCGGCGGCTCGGTCAGCGGCTTCGGCTATGATGAGAAGAATCCTAAGGCGGGTTCGATGTCCCTTGTGGGGATCCAAAAGGCGCTTTCTGACGGCGGCGTGAAATTTGATTTTATCGGCTTTGACGCGTGCCTGATGGCGACGACGGAAACGGCTCTGCTTCTGGACAGATTCGGCGACTATATGATCGCTTCCGAGGAAACGGAGCCGGGGATCGGCTGGTATTATACGAACTGGCTGACAAAATACGCAAACGATCCGTCCATGGCGACCTCCGAGGTTGCGAAAAACATCATCGATGATTTCATCGGTGCCTGCGAGCAAATGGTGCGCGGACAGAAAACGACGCTGTCCCTTATTGACCTGGCCGAATTTTCCAATACCGTTCCGGGACCGCTGTCCGCGTTTTCCAAGGGGATCAGTTCCACCTTGCAGGCAAAGGACGGCTATAAGCAGGTATCGGACGCGCGCTATGAGACAAGGGAGTTTGCCACGAGCTCGCAGATCGATCAGGTGGATCTGGTGCATCTTGCGCAAAATGTGGGGACAGCCGAAAGCGACACATTGATCGACGCGATCCGGCACGCGGTAAAATACAACCGGCATTCCTCGAATATGACGAATGCCAACGGCGTGTCCATTTATTTCCCCTTGAAGCGCTCATCCTATGTCGAAAAGGCTTCGGATACCTATGACGACATCGGGATGGACGCGTCCTATCGTGACTGCATTCAGGCGTTTGCCGGGCAGCAGGCGGCCGGACAGACCACGACGCCGGCCATCGGCCAGGGTGCCATGAGCGCGGAAGACATTGCGGCCGTTTTTGAGCTTCTGCTTGGCGGGGTGGAGCTTACGCCGAAAAACCTTCCGGACGGACGGCTGGATCCGGCAGACCTCGTGTGGATCGCGGATGCGGATGCCGATACCGAAGTTTTGTACCTGTCGGAAGAGAAGTGGGAGCAGGTGCACCAGCTGGAGCTTAATATGTATTATGACGATGGCGACGGGTATATCAACTTAGGCCTTGACAACCTGTTCGAGATCGATGAGAAGGGGCAGCTTCTGGCGCCGGCCGACCGCACATGGATCGCGATCAACGGCCAGCCGGTGGCTTATTACCATCTGGATACCACGGAAGAGGGCGACGCCTACACGATCACGGGGCGCGTGCCCGCCATGTTAAACGGCGAGCGCGTCAACCTGTTGTTGGTGTTCGACAATGATAACCCGAGAGGGTATATCGCCGGCGCGGTATACGATTACGAGGATGATGCGATCGAGACCGTGGCAAAAAGCATGGTCGAGCTGAATGCCGGCGACCGTCTGGACTTCCTCTGCGATCATTACACCTATGAAGGCGCCTATGAGGACAGCTATTATCTGGGCGATCCGATGACGGTCGGGGAGGATATGACAATCTCCAACGTGGATGTCGGAGACGGTCCGGTCAAGATCATATATAAGTTTACGGATATTTATAACCAGAGCTATTGGAGCCAGGCACTGGACAGATGAGAAAACAGAACGTGATGGATAAAAACCGAACCTTTTATAACGAATATGTGGCGCCTCTGATCCGGGAGCGCTTCGGGGCGTATGAACGGCGGATCGCCGTCGGCATAGCGGGTGAAGGCTCCGACTGTTTCGGGTACGATGATGAGCTGTCCAGGGATCATGACTTCGGTACGGGTGTCTGCCTCTGGGTAACGGATGGGGATATGAAGGAATTCGGTTACCGGCTCTCCATTGCCTACAATGAACTGGTGGACAGCCGCGAGCGTTCCTATTATACGGACAGGCTGCGGGAGCGGCGGGGCGTTATGACGATCCACGGCTTTTATTCCGCGATCCTTGGCATAGACTGCGATACCGAAGGCGTAACGATGAGTGAAAAACAGTGGCAGCTGTTGGATCACAGCTGTCTTGCAACGGCGGTGAACGGGGAAGTGTTCAGGGATGACCTCGGGGCATTTTCCGCCTTCCGCCGGCTGCTTTTGGCGTATTATCCGGACAGGATCTGGCGCATAAGAATGGCGGAACAGCTGCACCGTTTTTCTTCGGCTTTGCAGGTCAACTACGCCAGATGTATGACGCGGGGCGATATCGTGGCTGCGCAGCTTTGCAAAAATGAGGGGATGGCGGCGGCAATGGAGCTTTTTTTCCTGATCCGGCGGACCTATCCGCCGTATTATAAATGGACATTCCGGGCGCTTAGCGATATGGATGGCGCAAAGGAATTTGCCGGCGCGGTATACGAGCTGGCGGGACTGCAATGCGACCGCAAAAAGTGGGAGGGCACTGCCTACCATCCCAACCGGCTGAACGTAAAGGATGAGGTTGTGACCGTTACCGAAAAGATTGCCGGGCAGATCGCTAAGATGCTTCGCGAAAACGGGATCGTAAAAGCGTATGATCCGTATCTTGAAAGCTATGTGCGGCAGATGGTAAAATAGGACCTGTGGTATGGGGGCGTGCGATCGGACAGAACGCCGCATGGAAAAAGGGGGCGAAGGATTATGTATAAAACGATCGATGTAGATGATATGACAGGCGTTATTCTGCTTCTGGAGGAACAGCGGTACCGCCCGGAACTGAAGCGCTACCGCAGCCTGCATATCTACAGGGGGATGCCTAACGCCGATTTTCGGCTGCGTACCTCGTTAAAAAGGAACTGCAAGGATAAAAGCAGTCTTCTTGAGCCGATGATCCTTGCGAATTTCACAAAGTACGCGGCGCTGGAGGACCCTGCCATCGAGGAGAGCGTGTGGAAGCAGATGATCCTGGGACAGCATCACGGACTGCCGACAAGGCTGTATGACTGGTCGTTTTCCGCGCTGACGGGGCTTCATTTTGCGACAAGCGAAAGCAATCTGGACGATATTGATAAGCACGATGCCGTTGTGTGGAGAATCGACGTTGACGAGCTGCACGCATTGCTGCCCGAAAAGTACCAAAAGGTGATGAAAGAAGCCGGGACGACGGTCTTTTCCTTAAAAATGCTGGAGTCCGTCTGCAGGGATCCGGTAGTTTACGATGCGGATATGAATGGGGAGGCGATGGTGATCGTAGAGCCGCCGTCGATCGACCAGCGTATCATCAACCAGTATTCCTTCTTTTCCGTCATCCCTTCCAATATGCAGTCGGTGGAGGGTTTCCTTCGCGAGCGGACCCAAAAGACGGTGAAGTACGTCATAAGAAAAGAGATCAAGTGGCAGATACGGGATCTTTTGGATCAGCTGAATGTCAGCGAGCGCATCGTATATCCCGGACTGGACGGCCTGTCGAAGTGGCTCGCAAGGCATTACTATGTGAGAGAGGAAATTATTTAAAAATGCCGGCCGTTGTGATAGAATAAAAAATATTATTGGGATGATGATCAGATCATAGGGGTAATGGTTATGAATGATGTCCGGTTGAAAGCCGTAATGGATGCATTTTCGTCTTATACGGAGTTTTCCAATGAAGAATATGTCAGCGAAGATATGCTGCGGTCGGCGGATACGCCGGCGCCCGTATTGGAAAAGATATATGAGCGGAATAAGAATAACGTCAACGTCCTTCGCGGGCTTGCAATGAATGCGAACTGTCCGTCCGGGCTATTAGCTTCGCTTTCCGGGAATGAGAATGACGCCGTACGCTGGGGAGTTGCGGATAACAGCAATACCTCCGCCGAAACGTTAGAGCGTCTGGCAGGGGATGCAAATGATGTGATCCGCTACCGGGTAGCGATGAATCCCAATGCGAAGGGAAAGACCCTGCGGCATTTGGCGCAGTCGGGGAATCCGCTTGTCAGAAGC